>CAXTKN010000125.1:0-7616 GCA_964244805.1 uncultured Aestuariivirga sp. | reverse complement strand
GTGGCATAGACATAATTGAATTCAGCAAGCGCATTCTCCAACGTATCATGAACCGTTGCGGTCTCGACAGTTTCAACCGCGCCAGCAGAAGCTGTGACCGCCCGCTCCATATCAATGCCCTCACGTGGCGAAACCAGCCGCAAATCCGAGAGTGAAAAATTAGCCATGGCCCGCGCCGCCATACCAATGTTTTCACCAAGTTGCGGGTTCACCAGCACTACGGAAGGAGCTGGGCCAAATTTCATGGTTCTTACTTTAGGAGAAGTCGTCATGCCCCCAATTAGCGGGAGCATGACCAAACTGCAAAGCCTCTATTGCCCGCTGAGCTGTTCTACCAACTCAACCCGCCTATTCTTTGCCTGACCTTCCGGCGTGCGGTTGCTGGCCAGTGGTGCAATGGGCCCTGCGGCTTTAGGAACCATGTGGGATTTATCGACACCCGCTGCCACCAAGGCTTTCACAACGGCAATCGCTCTCTCCCCCGATAATTTCATGTTATAATCGAGCGCGCCCTTATTGTCGGTATGCCCAACAACATAGACTTTAAGTTCAGGATTTTTTTGAAGGTAGGCAACCATCTGATCGATCTGTGGCTGTGATTCAGGCTTAATGACTGCCTTGTCGTAATCGAAATACAAACCATAAATCGCCACCCTGCCCGCATCAGTAATAGCGGCACCCAGATCATCAGCAGATAAAGTAACAATCTTTTGTTCACGGGCTTTAGGCTCAATCACTTCGACCAGAACACCGACGTGGTTCAGAAGCGTTTCTGACACATTGCCGAATGTGCCACCTTGGTTTTGGGCGGCAAACACGGCGACGTAAGTCTCAGCACCTGCATCACCCTTTTTCATCAACGCGTAACGTGGGTCAATCACGCTATCAAACATGGATTCAGATAGCGAAGCACGACGTTGATCAGCATCTTGCGAAACAACTTGTGTCGCTTTGTCCTGCCAGTTGTATTTCAACGTTTTAAAACTAGGGCCGCAAGTTTCCTTCGCGCACTCAAACACCGGTGCAAACCCTTTGGCTTTCAGAGCATCGACATAATTACCAAAAACTTCCAGGGAAGACCGCCCTTCGGGTGCGCCATAAAGCGTGCGCGTGATTCGGCCTTGCAGCGTTAAAGTGGATTTGAATTTTTTCGCTTGATCAAACTCTTCGCCTTCAGCTGGCGCATTTGGCAAAGTGATTTCATCAAATGCCTTTTTAGTCTGCCCCACGATGTTCGAACCCTCGTAGCGGCCCGTTAAGACGCTATCGGCAGCCCCGGGCGCATCTTTCTGCAAAACAGCCAATACATCGGGGTCACTGGCAAATGCGGATGCCGCGAGACCAAAACATAAAACACTTGAAAATAAAACAGCACGAAACATTATAAAAATCTCCTTCGCGCCCCCATTGATGACTTCTAATCGAAAGCCAAAAACCGTCAAGCGCCCGCATCGTCAAAAAGCCGCACCACAACAAATTCAGTTGACTCTCCCCTACCGCACCTTTATCCGAGTAAATCTATCGGATATTATTTTATGGAGTTTCCATGATGTTTTTACGGTTTTTATCTTGTTCAATCATTGCCCTGGCTTTTTCCAGTCCTCTTTTGGCTGAAGACATTGTAACCTATGAAACCACATTGAAGGACAAAGCCTTCACAGTTTCAGAAATCAAAGTGCCGGCTGGCAAACCATTCATCATCAAATTGAATAATGCCAATGCAGCCTCGGCAGAACTCGAAGCAAAAGACCTGAAAGTGGAAAAAGCGGTGCCCGGAAATTCGTCCATTGTTGTTCGCGTTAAGGCCATGGAACCCGGTAAATATTTGTTCGTCGATGAATATCAAGAAGATGTGGCCAAAGGCTACATTATCGTGGAATAATCATTTCTCATGATTGGTGCGTTGATAATTGTTTTCCGCGAAGTGATTGAGGCTGGCCTCATCATTGGTATCGTTATGGCCGCCACCCAATCTGTTGCAGGCAGTCGTGTGTGGATTTTCGGCGGTGTTCTTGCGGGTGTAATTGGCAGCTGCATTTTGGCGGCTTTCACTGGCACAATCGGCCAGTTGTTCAATGGCTTCGGACAAGAAATTTTCAATGCGGTGATTCTCGCCATCGCTGTGTGCATGCTGACTTGGCATAATATCTGGATGGCCAAAAACGGCCGCGCGATGGCAGGCGAGTTAAAGCAAGCCGGAATTGCGGTTCGAGAAGGTCAGAAAACGCTTCTTGCGCTGGCTATCATCGTCGGCACCGCCGTATTGCGCGAAGGCGCTGAAGTTGTTTTGTTCCTTTACGGTATTGCCATAAGCGCCAAAGAAACAGCAGGCGGAATGATTATTGGCGGACTAAGCGGCTTGGTTATTGGTGCGATCGTATCGGCCCTCACCTTCCGCGGTCTCCTCAAAATCCCAACGCGTTATTTCTTCCGCGTCACCAGTTGGCTAATTGCGTTCCTCGCCGCTGGCATGGCCGCGCAATCAGTTTCTTATCTCGAAAAGGCGGGATTGGTAACAGCGCTTCAAAACACCGTCTGGGATAGTTCAAAATATCTATCTGAATCGGGTATCCCTGGTCGTATTCTGCACACTTTGATTGGCTATAGCGACCAGCCAACACAGTTCCAATTGTTGGTCTATATCGCCACTCTGGCCGCAGGCTTTGGCCTTACAAAATGGATCAGCCGCCCGCGATTAAGTACTGTTTAGATTCAATCTTTTCCAGCAAGCTTTCGCGCGTCTCTGAGTTTTGGAAACATATAACTCCACGCACCTGCCACAATAATCGTGCCAAATCCACCGATCACCACAGCTGGAACAGCACCCAGAAACGCTGCAACAAATCCTGCGCGCGCTTCACCGAGTTGGTTAGAGGCGCCGATGAATACATTGTTCACAGCATTCACCCTGCCCCGCACAGCGTCCGGAATCCATAGCTGCATTAGCACTTCACGCACGTAAACGCTGATCATGTCAAACGCGCCATAAAGCATAAGCGCAATGATCGAAAGCCACGGCAGCACTGAAAAACCAAACACCACAACCACCAGGCCTGAAAGAGCAACTGATGCGAACAATATTTTGCCTGCGTGATCCTTGATGCCAAACTTGGAAAGCCAAATGCTAACTGCAATTGCCCCGATCCCCGGTGCCGAGCGCAAAAGGCCGAGGCCCACTGAATCCAAATGCAAAATATCTGCGGCATAAATCGGCATCATGGCCACTGCGCCGCCCAATAGAACTGCAAAAAGATCAAGCGATATGGCACCCAGGACAATGGGTTCGGTTAAGATAAATGCAAAGCCAGCAAGCATCGTCGCAAGCCCGCCTTCGCTCTGTTCATTTTTATGTTGATCAACCTTGCCCATTAAAAACAGGGCAATCATGCTAACAGCTAACAACAGTGCAGCAACCGCATAAGGCACCACAGCGCCAAACCCATAAAGCAAGCCACCAATCACTGGCCCTGTGATTGATGAAGTTTGCCACGCAATTGAATTGAGCGAAACGCCGTGCGGCAACGCCTCTTTTGACAAGAGATTAGGCACAATCGCTGAAGCCGCCGGATTACCAAATGCCGATGCAACGCCAAGCAATGACAAATACACAAACACTGGCCAGACTTCCGTCTGCGTACCCAACGAAAACACGACAAGTCCCAAAGCGGCCAAGGCTTCCAGCGCAAAACAGCAAGCCGAAACCATGCGCCGATCATAATGATCAGCAACATAGCCAGACGGCAGCACCAACAGCAAAACGGGCAGAAACACTGCAAGCCCCACATAGGCCAAATAAATCGCTTGGTGCGTGATGGCATAAACCTGCCAGCCAATTGCTGTTGAAA
Organism: uncultured Aestuariivirga sp.; assembly: GCA_964244805.1. Taxonomy (GTDB): domain Bacteria; phylum Pseudomonadota; class Alphaproteobacteria; order Rhizobiales; family Aestuariivirgaceae; genus Aestuariivirga. The sequence continues at coordinate 3,771 of CAXTKN010000125.1, read as the reverse complement.
CAATCTGCAACGCAAATGAGTGGCCTACGCGGCTGATAAAATAGTTCACATAAGCGGGATAATGAAACGCGTTGGTAGAAGTAGATGCTGTCGCCATCCCTCTCCCTGCCATGACAAATCCAACCTGTCAAAGTGAAGTTAAAGTATCAAAAGGCAATGCCAATACCGCGAGAGTATTTTCATAAGCAGGCAATCCTTGATCTAAATTGACACCAAGGTTTTGCGGCGGTACTCCGGGGTGATAAACGAAAGTCCCGAAAATCAAGTCATAGATAGTAAGTGTGTTGCCATAATTCTTCGACTCATCAATCTTTGCTGAATGGTGATACCTATGTGTTTCTGGCCCTACAAAAATGTAGTTGGCCCAACCCATACGGACATCAACATTAAAATGGCTGATGAGCCCATGCATGCCATTAATCATCAGAAACATGGTCACAACATTTTCTGAGTAACCCATGATCCAAATCGGCAGAATAATCGCTAAGCCTTGAATGACAATGCCGTTAAGTGGGTGGAACACCGCGTGCATAATGAGATAGAGCCGCGGCGGCAGGTGATGCGCGGCGTGCGTGAACCATAACAACCGGCCGAAGCGCCCTTTTGTTTCATGCATTGCACGGTGTATCGAATAGTTGATCAATTCAAAAATCAGCAAAATCATTAGAAGCTGAATTGGCTCTGGCCAATCATGGGCCGGGCCCGAGAGGTTGCCCGAGATGCGAATGGCAAACAGACCTAAGCTGGCAGATAACCCTACGACAAACATCGTGTTGATGGCCGCAAAGCGAAGATCAGCCAAAAAAGAACGCCAGGTCATTGACCAGCGCTTGTCATAAGGCAAAAGCCATTCAATCAACAAGTACAGAGCCGCCAGAAACCCAGCTGAAGCGCCCCAAATAAGTCGCGGATTAATCGGCGTGGTGTGCAGCAGGTGAAAACCGCTCAGCACAACCATCCAACTCAAAGGATAAAGCCCCCACCGCACGATGCCGCGCAATTGCTCATTCGTATTTTCCATCAAACAACTCCAGTCTGGACATTAGTGTGAAAACAGACAATTGTTCAGAAACGGATAATTGAACACGACACTCTCTGTGAAGTCGTGGGAAAGTGGACAAACATGAATGAAATGTCTGAAATAAAACCCGATCGCCGACTGGAAAAAACCCGGCGCGGCCTTGGTCATGCAATGTTCGCCCTGCTCCAGACGATGGACTGGGATGAAATCACTATCACGGAACTATGCAAAACGGCCGACGTAGCGCGCTCGTCATTCTACGCTCATTTTGAGAACAAGGCAGATGTCTTGTCACATCTCATCACCACCCAAGTGCCGCAGCAAGCAGGCCCGCAAAATGGCAAACCGCTCGCTGTTCTGGATTGGCTCATCAACCATGTGTCAGAAAATAAAACGATGTTTATGAAATTAAATGGTTCTGCAGGTGCAGCCCCAGTGATGCAGCGGTTTAAACAGGCCATTCATGCGCGCTTGAAAACCGATTTGGCAATGCATGGCACAATCACCTCAGATGAGAAACTGGCCTTCATTATTGGTGGAACCCATGAAGCACTCACCTTTTGGGCCCGCAGCTGGAACGCAGCAGATCTGCCAAAACTCAAAACCTTTATTTTGGCGCAAGCAACTTCTGTTTTGTTGACCTAAATCAGCCTTCTAGCGCACAATAACGGTAAGTTCAGTCTGCGGTTCATTCACTTCAAATTTTAGTTTTTGAAAAGTTGGAAGCCCCGAAAACAACCCAAGTTTAAAGTGATTTGAAAACCCCAGCTGCTCCACTGGCATGCGCAAAGCGCTGTGGTCAATTTCGCCATTGATGTTAGTGTCGTGAACGACCACCAGCGCATAAGTGCCTGCATGTAGACTTTTGAAATTTACGAACGCTTGGGCATTATGAATGAGTGCCATTTCTTGCCAATGGCCATGTCCTAAAACATTGTCTCCTTCTACAAATAACTTCGTCAGCAGCTGTCCTTGATTGTTATCAAAACCAACAACTTTAACTCGCAAGTCAGCCGCCATCAAATTTGGCCCAAAACTACAAATCACAGCAATATAAAAATTAAGCACCTTGAAACGATAGAACATCAGCCACCTCCATTGAAAACGATCGCTACGATTGATGAGGACTAATCATTGCCTGTGCCACAACAACCTCATCGGCACTGCCCATTTTCATACAAAAATCAATTATGCGTCCCAAAAACTCGATGTTTGCAGCAGCACAAAGCCCCTGCTATAGCCCGCGCAAATCAATTCGAATGAGGCACCTCCCATGACCAAGATTAAAGTCGTCAACCCTGTTGTTGAACTCGATGGCGATGAGATGACGCGCATCATTTGGGATTTGATCAAGAAAAAGCTGATCCTGCCCTATTTGGATATCGATCTGAAATATTATGACCTTGGCATGGAACACCGCGACGCGACGGATGATAAAGTCACTGTCGATGCCGCCAACGCGATCAAGCAATATGGCGTTGGGGTGAAATGCGCCACGATCACGCCTGATGCTGCCCGCGTTAAAGAATTCAACCTCAAGCAAATGTGGAAGTCACCCAATGGTACGATCCGCAATATTCTGGGCGGCGTGATATTCCGCGAACCTATCATCTGCCAAAACGTGCCGCGCCTTGTGCCGGGTTGGACCAAGCCGATCATCATCGGCCGTCACGCATACGGTGATCAATATCGCTCAACTGATTTCACATTCCCCGGCAAAGGAACGTTGACGATGAAGTTTGTTGGCGATGATGGTGCGGTGATCGAGAAAGAAGTGTTCAAAGCTCCAAGCGCCGGCATTGCATTGGCCATGTATAATCTGGAAGATTCAATTATCGAATTTGCGCGCGCTTCATTGACCTATGGCTTGCAGCGCAAATTACCAGTTTACTTCTCGTCAAAGAATACAATTTTGAAAGTCTATGACGGTCGCTTCAAAGATATTTTTGAAGAGATTTACAATTCAGAATTCAAATCCGATTTCGAAAAAGCTGGCATCACTTATGAACACCGCCTGATCGATGACATGGTGGCCTCTGCCATGAAATGGACCGGCGGTTATATCTGGGCCTGCAAAAACTATGATGGCGACGTGCAGTCAGATCTCGTGGCGCAAGGCTATGGCTCACTTGGCTTGATGACGTCGGTATTGCTCACACCCGATGGCAAAACCGTTGAAGCCGAGGCCGCCCACGGCACGGTGACAAGGCATTACCGCTTGCACCAACAAGGCAAGGCAACATCAACCAACTCCACAGCATCGATCTATGCATGGACGGGCGGCTTGAAGCACCGCGCAAAGCTTGATGACAATGCAGCATTGTTGAAATTCGCGGAAACGCTGGAGCGTGTGACGGTGTACACCATCGAGCAAGGCAAAATGACCAAAGATTTGGCTGTGCTCGTTGGCCCAGATCAACAATGGTTGACGACTGAAGGCTTTATTGATGCTGTGGATGCAAACTTGAAAACGGCAATGGCGTAAAACGCGCTAATTATTAAACAAAATCTATTTCACTTAAAATCGTCATGCCCGCGAAAGCGGGCATCTGCGTTTTCTGGTCTAGCAAACAGAGATTCCCGCCTGCGCGGGAATGACGGGGTAATAAACTCTCACCCAAAATCGACAACTTATGATTTCTTTACACTATCTAGGATTTTTAGCTTGACAAGCGTACGGTGCACCTGCTATACCTTGTCATACTCCACAACTGGGTCACCACTTCTGGAGCTCCCCCCATTTTCAACAA
>CAXTKN010000124.1:4328-7814 GCA_964244805.1 uncultured Aestuariivirga sp. | reverse complement strand
GAGTAGCTACGTTGAACAATGTGACCAGCTTTAAATCGCAAAAGACTTCTGACGCGGGCGAATGGCAACACCGTGTTGATCTTGCGGCAGCATTTAGGCTTGCGGCAAATAATGACTGGCACGAGGGTGTTGCCAACCATTTTAGCCTTGCTGTTTCGAAGGATGGCAAGAAATTTCTCATGAATCCGCGCTGGCGACATTTTTCCAAAATCAAAGCGTCAGAGCTGTTATTACTGGATAGTGACGATCATGAGACTATGAAACGGCCAAATGCACCAGATTTGACAGCCTGGAGTTTACACGGAAGACTTCATGCGGCCTTGCCTCAAGCACGCTGCATTATTCATCTGCATCCGCCTTATGCAACGGCGATTGCCTCATTGGCTGATCCCGAGATTAGGCCGATAGACCAAAACACAGCGCGGTTTTTCAATCGAGTGGCCGTTGACATGGGTTATGGCGGCATGGCCAATTCGGATGAAGAAGGTGACCGCTTGGCAAAGTTGATGGGCAATAAGTCGATCATGATGATGGGCAATCATGGGGTATTAATTTGTGCAGAAACAGTGGCTGAAGCTTTTGATCTTACTTATTATCTGGAGCGTTCGTGCCGCAACTTAGTCTTGGCCTATCAGACGGGCCAAAAGCTGCATGTGATGGCAGATGGTGTTGCCGAGAAAACGGCGCAAGAATGGGAAGCCGACCGCGAACAGTTCCTAGCGCATTTTGAAGAAATGAAAAGTTTGTTGGATGCAACTGATTCATCCTACAAGAATTAGATTAATCAGGCCACGCTGCGGATACGAAGCATGTCTGCTCGCAAGTTTTCCAAAACGGGCAGAAGAGTCTGATTATCATTGGGCGATTGATGCGCCTGATAGGCTGCGGCATCCGCCATCGCCGTTAGCTTTTCGAGCAATTCATTATATGTGAGAGCTGGGCGATCCAGTAATTCGTCTGGGCTGGCAGTGCGAACTTTAGTTGGCATCGCTTCCAGAATATTATCAATGCGCGATGCCAATTTCGAAACCTGCTCGGATGGGCCAAAGAAACCGAGATATTGCGGGTCTTCAGGCGTTTCAGATTCGGCTTGGCGATTAAAGACTAACGGTTCGTATGTAGCTCCTGTTTCTTCATCTACCCCTGTTTCCGAATAAGACGTTTCCAGATGCTCCTCAAGTTCGGCAATCGTTGGTGCGGCGTGTTGCGCCCCGCTCAATTTGGTCAAATCGTAAGACTGATAGAGTTTTGTCAATTCTCCGGAAGCTTGCCCCAACAGTTTTTCCACTGCAGTTACGGCCTCAAACATGAACGCGACGCTGATCTGAAAATCAGTCTCGTTTCTGTCGTAACAGTTTGTCAGTGATGATAGAATGCCCCCAGCACGTGACAAAGCTTTGCCGATTTCATCAGCCGGATGCTTTTCCTCTTGCGCTGTCAATGTCGTCTCCCCAACCACAAATCCACTGCAACATAGTTAACACAGTATGTCGTTAACAATCATTAACGAGAATAAGTGCTTGTTTTCAAGTGTAAAAATGTTTGTCCACAACCTTTCATAGACTTGGAAACGGTTTTGCTGATTCTCTTTGGTTAAAAAATCACCAGCCAAATAGGTGTTTTGAGTTGCAAAATTTTGGGTATTTAGGATGCTCGTTTAGCATATAGTTCTGATAGGATGGCGAAATGAATATTCTTGTAATTGGCGCTGGCGGAATGTTGGGAGACAAGCTTGTAAAGCGGCTTGCCCTTGCTGGGCAAATTGGCGGCCAGCGGATTACGAAACTAACGCGGCATGACGTTATTTTGCCGCCCGCCCCACCCTCCAGTGATTTTGCAATTGCGACTTTGATGGGCGACGTTTCGAACGTGGAGGAAGCAGTTTCGGTTGTCGCGGAAAAACCAGATTTTATTTTTCATTTGGCGGCGATTGTTTCTGGGGAAGCTGAGGCCAATTTTGAAAAGGGTTACCAGATCAATTTGGATGGAACGCGAAATTTGCTGGAAGCGATCCGCGCTATCGGTGGCGGCTATTGCCCGAAGTTCATTTTTACATCTTCGATTGCGGTGTTTGGTGCGCCGTTTCCGGATTCGATTAGTGATGAGTATTTTACGACGCCACTGACCAGCTATGGCACGCAGAAGGCGATTTGCGAGTTGTTGATTTCAGACTATTCTAGGCGCGGGATTATCGATGGTGCTGCTTTGCGCATGCCAACTGTTTGTGTGCGACCGGGCAAACCTAACAAGGCCGCTTCCGGATTTTTCTCAAATATTATTCGCGAGCCTTTGGCAGGCTTGGAAGCGGTGCTGCCCGTGGGTGATAATGTGCGACACTGGCATGCATCGCCGCGCATGGCTGTAGGAATGTTATTGCATGCTGCAGAAATGGACTTAGGCAGGATGGGAGCTAGGCGCGCAATTTCGATGCCTGGGGTTTCGTGCACAGTGGCCGAACAGATTGAAGCATTAGGGCGCGTCGGTGGAGCTGATCGGGTGAAACTTATCCGCCGCGAACCTAATGAAACCATCATGAAGATTGTGAGTGGATGGCCCGAAAAATTTGAGGCGCGACGCGCTTCTGCGCTGGGTTTTGTCGCTGATAAGAGCTTTGAAGATATTATTCGGGTGCATATAGATGATGAGTTGCAAGGGAAACTACCATGAGCGAATTCAGGGTTGGTGCGGCCACGATTGAAGCTTTCAAGCGCGATGGGGCTTGCGTTATTCGCGGCGCATTCACAGATTGGGTCGAGGTTTTGAGTGCAGGCATTGCGCGCAATATGGCGGAGCCTAGCGCTGATGTGAAAATCTACACCGGCGCGAGCGGTGCTGGCCGATTCTTTGGTGATTATTGTAATTGGGCGCGGATTTCAGAATATCGCGATTTCATATTTAACTCTTCTGCAGCATCAATTGGTCAGCAGTTAATGGGCAGTCAGCACGTCCGTTTGTTTCACGAACATGTATTGGTGAAGGAAGCAAGCGCTGATGTGGCAACACCTTGGCATCAAGATCAACCTTATTATTGTGTCGATGGCGATCAATCTGTGAGCCTTTGGATTCCACTCGATGATGTGCCACGCGAGCGCACTTTAGAGTTTGTTGGCGGTTCCCATAAATGGGGTAAGTATTTCAGGCCTGAACGGTTTAATAAAACGCCATTGAACGAAAATGATGGGTTGGAGCCTGTGCCTGATATTGATGGCAATCGCGATCAATATGATGTGTTGGGATGGGCGTTAAAACCGGGTGATGCTGTGGCGTTCAACTATAAGACACTGCACGGTGCGCCAGCCAATAGCAGTGCATCGACTGGCCGACGTGCGTTCTCGTTGCGTCTCCTTGGCGATGACATTCGCTTTGCGCGGCGCGAAGGCGTCGTAACATCTCCGCCATTTCGCGGCGTTACTTTGAAACATGGCGCTGTGATGGATGCGCCTGAGTTTCCCCTGATTGGCTAAGAGCGCGATCATTCCCGAAAAT
>CAXTKN010000124.1:0-4228 GCA_964244805.1 uncultured Aestuariivirga sp. | reverse complement strand
ATGGATGCGCCTGAGTTTCCCCTGATTGGCTAAGAGCGCGATCATTCCCGAAAATCGATCAGTTGGCATTTTATGGATGCTGGCCACGATGTTTTGCTTCATTACACTTGATGCGATTATGAAATATTCGCTGCAAACTTATTCACTTGTTGAAGTGACGTGGGCGCGGTTTTTCTTTGCAACAGTTGTTGCGGCTTTAGTGTGCGGCAAACGCTTGCCGGATTTGATGGTGAGCAAAGCGCCAAAACGGCAATTGTTACGTTCAGTTTTTTTGATGACAACTACAGGTCTGTTTAATGCTGGTATTACACACTTGCCATTGGCCACTTGCACGACAATTATGTTTTTAAGTCCGATCTTGGTGACCATGCTTTCAAATGTTGTGTTGGGTGAGCAAGTGGGCTGGCGGCGATGGGCTGGCATTGTCATTGGCTTTCTCGGCGCTTTGGTGGTGATCCGTATATGGGAAGTTGGCATCACAGGTCTCAACATCGGCGCAGTTTTTATGTTGGGCGCGGCATTTGCCAATGCAAGTTATCAAATCACCACGCGCGGATTGCGCCATGACGATCCTCTAACGTCGCTGCTGTTTACGGGTGCCGCAGGTGCTTTGGTAACTTCGCTTCTTCTGCCATTTCATTGGTCTATGCCGGATTCGTTTGGATGGCTTTTGCTGGTCTCAACTGGCGTTATGGGATGTGTGGGACATTTATGTTTGATCAAGGCGTTTCAAGCCGCCCCTGCTTCAGTGGTGGCACCCTTTTCATATAGCTCGCTTGTGTGGGCCACGCTATTTGGGTTTGTGATTTGGGGCGATGTGCCACTCTGGACAACAGTGCTGGGTGCCGCAATGATTATTGGATCAGGTTTGTATATTTTCTTGCGCGAGCGGCATTTGGCATTGGCCGCGACTGAAGCAGCGGTTGAGACTTGAGATCAATCACAGTTTTGTGTTCAGAAATAAGATTACCTCTTCAACAATTCCTTTGGGATCAACGCCCCAGAAACAATGATCTGCGCCTTCTATTATTGAAAACGTAACATCACATCCAACTTTTCTGAGCGACCACGTTAATGCAGCACTTTGCGCATGTGGCACAAGGCGGTCTGCTGTGCCGTGTTGAATTAAAAAAGGCGGTGCACCTGAATGAACATAAGTGACAGGCGATGCTGCAATGGCAGCTACTTGGTTCTCTTGAACAGCGCCACCGATCAGTCGCGACTCCGGTGATTTGGGATCATCAACTGACGACCAGTTTTGATCGATGCGCTGGCTTTGCATTGTCAGCAATTCTGTTGGGCCAAACCAATTTATGACGGCTTGCACAGCGCTCGAAGCTTTGGATTTGCCGACTTCGCCTTCAAGATCAGCGTGGTTGCCTGTCAACCCAACCATGGAAGCCAAATGCCCCCCTGCTGAATCGCCCATGGCCGCGAAGCGCTTAGCATCAACGTTGAAATGGGTTGCGTTAGCCCGCAAAAACCTCACAGCCGCTTTGCAATCATGCAACTGCATCGGAAAAATACCTTCGGAGGTGAAGCGATAAGAAATGCGCGAAACGGCATAGCCTGCCTCGAGTAACTTATTTATGAAATCGAGTTTGCGATAAGTAGCATTGGTTACGGTCGGATCGCCCGCGAGCCATGCACCGCCATGAATAAATACGACCAATGGAAAGGGCCCTGTGCCTTTTGGTAAGGTTACATCAAGCGTGAGAAACCTGAAGCCCGCTTCAGCGGCATAAACCACATCACGCCATTGCTTGCGGCCGTGCGCGTCGACGCTTGGATTGTTAAGCGCTTCGTCAAAATCCATGCCGATGTCTTTGAACATCGCGTCATATGATTTATCCATCTTCACTGGCCTTGGCCCATTTGCCTCAACGCCAGAACCATAACCGCATGTGCTTCGCCCTGCCCCACATTCACAATCTTATGCGGAACGTCAGCGCGGTAACGCAATGCTTCACCTGGCTTTCCCGTTTTGGTTTCGGTGCCTGTCGTGATCTCAAGCTCGCCAGTGACAATATAGAGATGCTCAATTGTGCCTTGCGGGTGCGGCTCAGATTCTAACACACCATTTGGCTTGGCGTGAAAATCATACCATTGGAAACTATCGACTAGGCTCAATGGCCCGACAATTGCCAAACGACACAATCCGTCTTGGCTTTCGAGCATGGGGATACCCGATTTTGTTTGATGTTCAATAAAAAGTGAACTGGTCTCGCCCCGCAACACTTCATCAACCGTGGTATCAAGGGCGCGCGAAAGGCGAATGACAGTAGAAAGTGTGGGGTTGGTTTCGTTGCGCTCAATCTGCGAAATGATGGATTTGGCCACACCAGATTGTTCGGATAATTCACCCAGCGACAGGTTATAAGCCTTGCGCAAACGCTGAATGGTTTTGCCCAATTCAGCGCCCGATTCACCATTATTCGAAGGTGGGCTTTTTACCCCACGACGCGTTGACATTTGCTTGTCCTTTGTTTAGAACTGGCGTTCTGTATAACGAACGATTTGTTTTCTAACCTGATTTTGAGCCTAATTTCAAGCCAATACAACGGAAATCTTGGGGAAATCTGGGTTCTGGTTAAAGATCGCAAACCGTGCGAATGAAAGAACGGAGGCTTAAGAATGCGCTATTTTCCTATATTTTTCGATCTTCAAGATCGTAAAGTCATCGTCGTGGGCGGTGGTGAGGAAGCTGTTCGTAAAATCCGTTTACTCCTCAAAACGCCAGCCCAAATCCAAGTAATAGCGCCTGAACTGCACGACGAAATCAAAACTGATTCCCGTATTCTCTGGTTAGCAACTGAATTTGCAGCGGAATTGCTGGATGGTGCAGCTCTCGTCTATTCCGCAGAACCTAAATTGAACGCAGCTGTAAGTGCTGCTGCTCAAGCGCGCGGCATACCCGTGAACGCCGTAGACCAGGCTTCGATCTCCACATTCATCGTGCCTTCAATTGTCGACCGCGATCCAGTTGTCGTGGCGATTGGTACAGAGGGTACAGCGCCGGTTTTGGGCCAAGGCATTCGCGCCAAGATTGATGCGTTGTTGCCTGCCAAACTGGGCGAGCTTGCATCGGTGGCCAGCACCTTGCGTGCGCGCGTGGCCAAAAATGTGCCGCATGGCAATGCACGCCGCAGCTTTTGGCAGAATTATTTCTTCGGCACACCCCGCGAGACTTTGTTTGCGGGTGATAAAACTGGTTTTGCTAGCGCAATTAAATCGGCCATCAGCAATGCAGCTATTCCTTCAGAAGGCATAGTAACGCTGGTTGGCGTTGGCCCCGGCGACGCCGAACTGATCACTATCAAAGCGCAACGCAAAATGATGGAAGCCGATGTGATCATTTACGATGCCAACGTGCCTGCGCAAATTATGGAAATGGCAAGGCGCGACGCAACGCGGATCATTGCACCACTGCGGTCGCATGAATTGGAAAAGCTTTTGGTTGAACAAGCGCATGCAGGCAAACTTGTTGTGCGTCTTATCGCTGGTGCTGAACAAAATATTCAGGCGCAAGATGAGTATGTTATGCTGCGCGCCCAAGGCATCGCGGCTGATGTTGTTCAAGGGCTTTCGCCATTGCATTTCCAGAATGACAGCCCTTTCCCCATCGATCTCGATATTCAGAATGCAATTCTCAGGAGCGCTTCATGAGCGATATTGAAAAAGGTCAAGTGATGACCGCCAACCGCTTGCGTGACGGCGATGCCGTGTTTTTGACTCGCGCCGGAATCTGGAGCGAAAAAATTGACGATGCTGCTTTGGTGCAAGAGCCACAGGCAACCGCGGCATTGGAAGCGCGCGCAGCAGAAGATGTGATCACCAATCATATCACTGGCCAATATTTGATTGATGCTGAACGCATTGGCGGAAAAATTCGAGCCACCTTAACCCGCGAACGCATTCGCACTTTGGGCCCAAGCGTGCGCACGGATTTAGGCAAACAAGCGTCAGGAACAGCAGGCGCGTTTGCCGCTGTGGAAGGTTAAGCCATGTATCGTTACGATGAATTTGATCACCAGTTTGTATCTGAGCGCACGGCGCAATTTCGCGATCAAGCCAATCGCCGCATGTCGGGTGAACTGACGGAAGACGAGTTTCGCCCGCTACGTTTGATGAACGGGCTTTATTTGCAGCTCCACGCTTACATGCTGCGCGTGGCCATTCCGTATGGAACATTGTCCGGCAAGCAAATGCGCCAGTTGGCTTACATCGC
>CAXTKN010000123.1:0-7824 GCA_964244805.1 uncultured Aestuariivirga sp. | reverse complement strand
TGGCCTATATGGATCAGGTCAATCCTGCTCTGATGTTGGCGCTTCGCAATCTTGTGGCGTTGCCGTTCTTTTTGGGCGTGGGCATTTATACGGTTTACCAAATGCGGCGAGGTGGCAAGCCTCTGCCCAGTTTGAAACTCACAGGCCAAGCGTTGGCCACAGGTTTCATCGGTTATTATGTCTCTTCGTTGCTTGATTTCGAAGGCCTGACTTATATTAGCGCGCAACTCGAGCGCTTGGTGCTTTTCACTTATCCAATCTTCGTGATGTTCCTTGGCTGGATGTTTTTCAAAGCGCGCATCACATGGATGAGCGTTTTAGCTGCGGCGATTACCTATGCCGGGCTCTGTGTGGTATTTTTTTCTGCATTGCCATCGGGTGGAAGCAACGTGATCATCGGCACAGCTCTGGTATTGGGTTGTGCTGTCACCTTTGCACTCTATCAATTGTTGGCCAAAGGTTTCATCACCGTCATGGGCAGCGCTTTGTTCACGTCGATTGCGCTCACAGGTTCAGCTGTGGCCTGCATCGCGCATTATGTAATCCTTAGCCGAAGTTTTGATTTTTCATCCAGCCCACGGTTTTTCTGGTTAGCAGCAGGCACCGCGATATTCGCGACTGTGCTTCCATCATTCCTCGTCAATGCAGGTCTGGCGCGCATCAGCCCGCAATCGACATCAATGATCGCAACCATCTCGCCATTGATCACGATATCACTGGCGGTTTGGATATTAGGCGAGCAGTTCACCATCGCAGATGCTATTGGTGCGGCGATGGTAATTGCTGGTGTAATGCTGTTTGCGCTGACCGATAAGAAGCCATATGTAAAGCCCGATTAACTCACATTATCTGGCAAAACTTCCTTGCGCTTGGCCATGAACGCTTGCAGCTGTTCGTCAATGCCTTCGTCCAATGGGGGTGCCACATAGTCGTTCAGCATCTGCTTCCACTTTGCATTGGCGCGAACCACAATATCTTTCTGGCCATCTTCGAGCCATTGCTCGAACGAGTTATTATCAGCCAAGCTTGAACGCCAGAACGCGTTTTCAAAATTCTTTTGCGTGTGGTTGCAACCGAGATAATGTGCGCCCGGGCCAACTTCACGAATGGCATCCATCGCTTGGCCATTTTCAGAAAAATCCAAACCTTCGGCAAAGGCTTGGAACATGGTCAGTTGATCGGCATCGATAATCAGTTTTTCGTAACCCGATGCAAGCCCACCTTCGAGCCAGCCTGCCGAATGCAAACAGAAATTCACACCACCCATTAGCGTGGGCCATAGCGTATTCGCACTTTCATAAGCAGCTTGCGCATCAGGCACTTTTGAGCCGCACAACGCGCCGCCCGAACGAAACGGCACACCCATGCGCCGCGCGAGTTGGGCAGCACCAAACAAAACCAGTGCAGGCTCTGGCGTGCCAAAAGTTGGCGCACCCGATTGCATCGACATGGAAGATGCGAATGTGCCGAACACCACTGGCGCGCCCTTGCGGCATAGCTGCGTGAACGCGATGCCCACTGAAGCCTCAGCCAAAATCTGTGTGAGGGTGCCAACCGATGTGACCGGAGACATAGCACCCGCCACAATGAATGGCGAAATCACGCAAGCTTGGTTGGCGCGTGCCAAGACTTTAAGCGCGCCTAACATGACGCCGTCCCATACCATAGGGGAATTGGCGTTGATCAGCGAAGTCATCACGCAGTTTTGGTCGACAAAATCTTTGCCAAAAACCATCTCGGCCATTTTAACGGAATCATCCGAGCGCTCGCCAGCCGTCACCGAAGCCATGAAGGGTTTGTCGGAATATTTGATGTGAGAATAGATCATATCCAAATGGCGCTTGGCTACCGGAATATCCACGGGCTCGCAGAGCGTACCGCCCGCATGATGCAAACTAGGCGACATATAAACCAGCTTGGCAAAATTGCGGAAATCTTCAATCGTAGCATAACGCCTGCCCTCATCAAGATTACGAATGAAGGGAGGGCCATATACCGGGGCAAACACCGTGTTGTTGCCACCGATCACCACATTGTTGGCGGGGTTTCGGGCGTACTGAACATATTCACGCGGTGCCGTTTTAATCAGCGAACGGACGAGGCCGCGTGGAAAGCGAATCCGGTAACGCAATGGATCAGTCGCCGAAAGCTTGGCATCAGCCCCCGCATCCTTCCACATTTGCACGGCTTCTAGATCATCATAAAAATCAATACCGGTTTCATGCAACACGGTCTCGGCATTGTGCTCGATCAGTTCAAGCTGCTCATCGGAGAACGGTTCATAAGGCTTCATCTTGCGCCGAATATAGCCAGCTTGTTTCACCTCAGTGGACCCCCGCATGGTGCGGCGTGCATCAGCACCGCCGCGACCACGGCGACCTGTTGGAGCGGATTGAACATCTTCAGTCATGGGACGGCCTTTGTTGAGAAAATTTCACTTAAACCTGTTTAGTCTCAACACAGCATGGGTAGGCGGCAACAAGCGTCAAAGCTTCATCAGGAAACGACCTTCCTGAAGACCATACAAATCAACTCAAACGCAAAAAACCGCCTCACTTTCGTAAGGCGGCCATTCGTATTTCAACAAATCAAGACTATTGCGCCGAAGCCTGTTTCTTAAACGCTGGAAATGGGCCGATATAGCCGACATAAGCTCTAGCATCATCTGGGTTTTGCAGTTTGTCTTCATCAGACTCACCATATGGATGCTGCACCACAGTCATGAGGTAGGCAAAGCCATTGATATCTGGGTACCAATCAACAGATGTGTTTTCTGCACCATAAGGTGTTGTGGTGATGCGGGTCATCGCCTTGGTTTCAGCGTTGACAGACCATGTGGCATCGTTCTGGTGGCCCGTGCCGGTATCTTCCCCGATGATCAGAGTGTTATAGCCCGGAATGAAAGTGAGATTGTCGGGATTTGCAATACCGTCAATGTCACAAGTTTGTCCTTTATATGGGCCTTCTTTATATTCATTGGGTTTGCCTGCGATGAACGCCCGCGCGGAAGTAATTGTGTAGCTGGCATCCATCGGCAACTCATACACCGCACCGCATGGGTTCTTGACCAGTTTCACATCATTGCGGCCGCCCTTATCAAATTTGCCATCTTTAATGTTGTCTTCCATGCCATTGGAAATTTCTGTCATTGAAAGAAACAACCGCTTGCCTTCCACATCGAAAGCTTGGCCTTCCATCTTGCGAAATTCTGTTGTGGCACCGAGCATTGAAGCATAGCGGCGGGTTTCGAGGCGTGAAGCAAATGCTTCCATGCCTTTCTTGACCTTCAGGCATTCGGCGCGCCCCTCGGCATTGGTGGATTTGTAGCCTTCAGGGCAGCTGCCATCGTCTTTAAATTTGGCAGAATCAAACATATCTGAAAATTTAATTCCGAATTTCAGAGCCGTTGCTATTTCAGCATCATTGGCGTGGCCTAAATCGACCCATGAAATATCAGCGTTACCACCGCCATCAGCCGAAGTTTGCGTCCACTTCGCAGCAAAAAGCTGGCCTGCGGTTAGATCGCCTTCTTTGTCGGCTACAAACCGATAGAAGCCAGTGTTTAGACCATCATCAGAAATATAGGCGGTTTTTTTATCTGGCATGATGGTGGCCAATTCGACGGCCACACGTCCCATGGCATAATGTTTTGCAACTGCAGTTTCGCCCTTGTCACTGACAGTAACCTCAACCGGGAAGCCATATTTATAGGGCTGGAACGCGGCCTTGAACGCTGCAATGGGCGCAAGTGCGGCGTTCACGCCAAAATATTCCGCCATCTCCAGCATTTCCTTATCAAGGTCTGCATAAGTGACGGCAGCTTCAACCGAGCGCGCATCTGGTGGATATTCTTCCGAGCCCAAATGTGTATTCCATGGCGTGACCGAACCTGCACAGGGGTTCCACAAGCCACCGATAGAGGAGAAATCAATTGCACGTGTTGAAACGGAAGTCAGTTTACCGTCTTTGTCTTGAGCTAGTTCGCTCAAATACATGGCGGCGGGGCGGGCTTCAAAATGCGTCACCGAATATAACTTGCCACCGATAGGTAGAATGGATGTGAAGTCTGCTGCGTCAGAAATGGTCAGCTTGCCGTCCTTTCCATAGATGGCGGCACCGCTGGAATTGAGAATTGAACCAAAAATACCGTCACCAATTTTTTGACCCGACCGCGCAATCGTATTCCATGAAATGGCATGTTCAGCGCCATCGATTTTGACCGATTGAGAAACAGTTACAAGGCGCTTTGCAGCATCTTCGGTGGGCACGGCGACAGGAGAAAATTCAATGGTTCCAGCAGCAAACGCGGTGGAAACGGTGCTCATAACGGTGGCAGATAACAGGATTGAACGAAGCAATGACATAACAGACCTCCAAAATATCTAGTACACGTGAAATATTGATGCCGCTATTCAAAACCTAAGCCACCGATATGACGCATTGGTGACAGATTTTTTACGCTTCAGAAATGTACTCGCAATTCCTCCAACCCATGGAAATGATACACATCTTTATATCTCGGCTCCCCCACAAGACGCAACTTTGGCAGCCGCGCGAACAGCACTTCAAACGCAATTAACATCTCCAGCCTTGCCAACGGTGCGCCCACGCAAAAGTGGATACCCGCGCCAAAGCTGACATGCGGGTTGAGATCGCGGGTTGGATTGAACACATCCGGCTCAGCAAAGCGGGCGGGGTCTCGGTTGGCGGTACCTAGCATGAGGCCTACTGTTTCGCCCTTCTTCAGGTGAACGCCCGCATATTCTAAATCTTCCATCGCATAACGCGTGAACATATGCAGTGGCGCATCAAACCGCAGAACTTCTTCGATCAGGCCTTCGGTGATCGGGCCAGATATGCCGCGCTCTAAAAGCGCCTTTACACCGTTACCGATGGAATGCACGGTGGCTTCATGGCCTGCGTTCAAGATCAAAATGGCGGTGGTCACCAACTCGTCTTCTGAAAGCTTTTGCCCCTCGGTTTCGGCCTTTACCAATTCGGATAGCAAATCATCCTTCGGGTTGCGTCGCCGTTCAGCGATAAGGCTGCGCATATAAGCGCTGAATTCCAGAACCGATTTCACGGCCCGCTCCTCAATCGCCCGGTCGCGCTTTGCCATATACATGCTGACATGATCATGCGACCATTTCAGAAACTGATCGGCCATATCAACAGGTGCGCCCAGCAATTCGCAAATGACGATAACAGGGATGGGCGTGGCATAGGCGGTCAGTAAATCGACCTCACCCTTTGCTTCAAAACCATCGATCAAGCGATTGGAAAGATTCATGATTATGGGACGCAAACGCTCCACCTGCCTGGATAAAAATGCACGGTTGATGAGGCCGCGCAGCCTTGAGTGCACGGGCGGCTCAAGCTCCAATAAAGAATGTTTTTCATGGGCCGTGAAAGCGGCAATATGTTCCGGGGGCTCTGGCCATCCCAGTTCTTCACGCGTTGCCACATGCAAAATCTGGCGGCCAAAGCGGCGGTCGCGCAAAAGCGCGTTCACATCCTCATGGCGGGCAAAACACCAATGGCCATATTGCTCCCATTTGAATACTGGAACTTGCTCCCGAATACTGTGGTAATAGGGGTAGGGGTTTTCATAGAACTGCGCGTCACGCGGGTCGAGTTGCACAGAACGGCTATTGGAATCGATGATCATGCCAAGTAATGTAGCAAAAATGAAAATTTACATCAGTGTTGATATTGAGGGCGTAGCCGGCATCACCCATTGGGATGAGGCCGAAAAAAACCACCCTGACTGGCATGAATTTCGTGAAATCATGACGCGCGAAACCATCGCCGCTATTGACGGGGCACGCGCCGCCGGTGCGACCGAGATTTATGTGAAAGATGCGCATGACTCAGCGCGAAATTTAATCACCACCATGCTCCCAAAAGAATGCAATATCATCCGAGGTTGGTCGGGCCACCCTTACAGCATGATCCAAGAGCTCGACCAAAGCTTTGACGCTCTGATTATGATCGGCTGGCATTCTGGTGTCGGCTCGGAGGAAAATAACTTAGCACACACCATGAACACGCGTACCCATTCGGTCTTATTAAACGGAAAGCCTGCGTCGGAATTTACGCTGTTTTCTAACGCGGCAGCAACCTTTGGTGTTCCCACGGTTTTGGTAAGTGGCGATAAAGGACTGATGAAAGAGGTGAAAGCTGCCAACGCCAATATCTCTTATGTATCCGTGAAAGCGGGCAAAGGCGCATCAACCATTTCCATGTCGCCCGCGGCTGCGCAAGAAGCCATTATGAATGGTGTTGAGAAATCGCTATTGGGAGATTTGAAGCAATGTCTCATCACCCCGCCGACCAAATGTATTCTGGACGTTACTTATGTGACACCGGATTTGGCTTATGAGAAAAGCTTCTATCCCGGTGTGAAACACATCGGCAACCGCACCAACCGTATTGAGACGGACAACTTCTTCGACGTCATGCGTGCCATGCGTTTTATAAAGTAGCACCCATGCAAACCACTCGCCCTGTTGAATTCATTGCCTTGATCGCGTTCTTGACTGCTTTGATGGCCATGTCGATTGATACGATGTTGCCTGCCGTGGGCCAAATCGCCACGCAACTTGGCGCGGCCAACCCGAATGACCGACAATTTATTGTCCTAGGCTTTTTTGTTGGATTAACGTTCGGCCAGTTAATTTTTGGCCCGCTATCAGATTCATTTGGTCGCAAGCCGATTATTTATATTGGCTTGGTTATCTATGCTTTGGGGGCGCTCACCTGCATGGTTTCAACCAACTACACGCTGATGATTTTGGGACGCATCTTGCAAGGGTTCGGCGGCGCATCCCCGCGCGTGGTTTCGACGGCCATGGTGCGCGATGGAGCCAAGGGCGCAGACATGGCCCGCATCATGAGTTTTGTAATGTCGGTCTTTATGTTGGTGCCGATTTTGGCACCGAGCATTGGGCAACTTGTCCTTTACGTTGCCTCCTGGCGTTACATATTTACGGGCTTCGTGGTTGCTTCAATTATCGCGGGCCTTTGGTTGGGCCTGCGTCAATCCGAAACTTTAGCGCCAGAAAACAGACATGTGTTTTCTCCACGTGACTTATGGACCAGCGCTGTTTTGGTGGTGAACAACCGGGTTTGCTTGGGCTACACCTTGGCAGCTGGTTTCATCTTCGCAGCGTTCACGTGTTACTTAGGCACATCGCAGCAGATATTTGCCGATCAATATCAGCAAGGTGACAAGTTTGCTTTATGGTTCGGCGGACTGGCCATAGCGATTGCCATAGCGATGGTTTTCAATGGCTATTATGTGAAGAAATTTGGCATGCGCAACATTTCGAAATGGGCGGTGCGCGGCTTTCTGTTGGTCTGGTCATTAATGATGATTGCCTGTTTGATGTTTGCCGGTCACCCGCCACTTTTACTTCTGGGTTTGCTATTGCCTTGGTCATTCTTCTTTAGCGGACTGACTTTTGGCAACATAAATGCTTTGGCATTGGAACCAATGGGCAAGAACGCAGGAATGGCCGCAGCGATTTCTGGATTTATTTCTTCTCTGATGGCGGTTGTTTTAGGTGGAGGAGCCGGACGGATGTATGATGGCACACTTTATCCAATTTCTATTGCTTTCTTGAGCCTCGGAATCTTAATGTGGGCGTCCATGGAATGGGCCGAGTGTGGTCGTCTGGTCGAAAAATCTGGCGCTTGATTGGCCAATAATTTGAGATATTAAGCCTTGATGGCAAAAGGTTATTCAATATTCTCACTGGCAAAGCACGCTCTGCGGCCGTCAGAGCCATGGCCAGAGGCTTGGGAAAAGCCAGAGCCTAAATC
>CAXTKN010000122.1:0-7846 GCA_964244805.1 uncultured Aestuariivirga sp. | reverse complement strand
AGAGCCCGCAGAATAATGCCGGAATAGAAATCGACGTTTGGATAAAGCTTGCGGTCAATGAAATATGGGTCGCTGAGTGCGATGCGTTCCAACTCGCGCGCCACATCGAGCAATGGATCATCCTGCTTGCCCAGCGCTGCAAACACTTCATGAGCTGAAGCCTGAAGGATTTTTGCACGGGGATCATAGTTTTTATAAACCCGGTGACCAAAACCCATGAGGCGTACGTTAGAAGACTTATCTTTCACCTTTTCGATGAAAGCTGGAATTTTATCTACGGTGCCGATTTCTTCTAACATCTTTAATGCAGCTTCATTGGCACCGCCATGAGCAGGGCCCCACAAGCAAGCAATGCCAGCGGCGATGCATGCGAATGGATTAGCGCCGGAAGAACCTGCAAGACGCACCGTTGAAGTTGAGGCGTTTTGTTCGTGATCAGCGTGGAGTGTGAAAATCCGGTCCATCGCTTTAGCCAAAACTGGATTGACTTTGTATTCTTCGCAAGGAACAGCAAAGCACATATGCAAGAAATTTTCGGCATAGGACAAATGATTTTGTGGATAAACGAAGGGCTGGCCCACGTGATATTTATAAGTCATGGCCGCTATGGTTGGAAGCTTGGCAATCATGCGGTGTGAGGCGATCTCGCGCTGGCGCGGATCACCAATGTCAGTTGAGTCGTGATAGAAGGCAGAGAGTGCGCCAACCATTGCCACCATCACAGCCATCGGATGCGCATCGCGGCGGAAGCCACGGAAGAACAGCACCATCTGTTCATGGATCATGGTGTGATGGGTGATGTCATGAACAAATTTCTTGCGCTGAGCCGGGGTAGGCAACTCGCCATAATAAAGCAAGTAGCAGCTTTCGAGAAAGTCGCCCTCGGTTGCCAATTGCTCAATGGGGTAGCCGCGATAAAGCAAAATGCCTTGATCGCCAACAATATAGGTAATGGCAGATTTACAAGCTGCGATGGATGTGAAGCCAGGATCGAAAGTGAAGACTTTTGATTCGCCGTAAAGCTTTGCGATATCGACAACATCTGGCCCGATCGTGCCGGACATGATCGGCAATTCTTGGGTTTTGCCGCCGATAGATATCGTTGCCGTCTTGGTAGCGTCGGTCATAATCTGGCTTCTCCCATTATTATCTCTCAATTCTATTGCAGTGCAGCAAAAAGGTCAATGATGCTGACTGTTGGTTTTAAACCGTATCGAGTTCTCCAGTATAGGCGACGATGAGACCGATCATAGGCGCCAAAATTTCGACTTCAAAACAAAAGGCGCCATTTCTCTCTGTTTCGAAGGTTTTGCCCCTTGGGAGCAGCCAATTCGGCATTGGTATGCCGAGACAAGACCAGCTTCTTGGAACAAGAAACAACCTTTCTGATTCAACCACCAATGCAAGTGCGACATCGATCCATCCAAATCGCTCGACTAGCAAAAACTCATTTTTCTCGGTTCCACTCATTTGAAAAGAGGAAAATACTTTGCCACCAAAATTGCGCTTCCATACTTCGCCACGGGCTTCAGGTGTGAACGATACACTCACTGGAACATCTGCGGCGGCCGCTGGAAAACCGATGACTTGGCAAATCATTCTTGCCAACACACCTGTTCCTCTTCTGACGCGTGCTCGCCCACGCCACTGACGTGCATTTTTGGATCCATGCAACTCTCTAACTTTTGCGGGCAATTCGTCATAGGCCGAACCTAGGATCTGCTGATAAAGCGAGGATGAAAAATCTTCTTCGCGAAATCCTGTGGAAATTGTGCGGCTTCGAAACAGTTTTTCATAGTCAGCAAGTTCGAGGGCGTGAGTGCCTGGTCTAGCTCCGTATTCTGGCCAATCGCCTAATAGTCCAATTCGAATAATTGCTTCAATAGCCATGGAGGGAATATAAGGGCCGTCGTCACCCTCAGCCAAGAGATGCCAACTTTGTTTTACTGGCAGCTCGCCTCTCATTCCATGTGCACTTACAAACATGCCACCTCGATGTTCACCGTATTTCATCAAGTTCAAAATCACATAAAAAAATCGTGAAAGTGGAACCAAGGATGGTAAGTCAAAACGAGCACGCATCTTTGCCATAATGTTTAGGGCGCGGTGCAAAACTTCTGGTACTGGGCCGGCGCCCATCCAAATATCAGTCATCATCTTGTATTCAGGTGGGATGACCTGAAGATCAGGAACATCAACCAATGAAAAATGAATGTTCTTCAGTGGTATTTTCCCAGGCACAGCGACTGTGTATCGGTGGCTTTCGGCAAGACCAATTCCGGTGGCCTGCTGACCTCCGCGTCTTAGTTTAATGGGAAAGCCCGCGTAGCCTAAAACTGCACGCATCACGTTGAGGCCAATGCCTGCATATGGTGATGGGGCAATTCCGCCAGTGACAGTCACAATATCCATTGTCTTGGACATTTCACTCAGTACTGCCGCAGTGAGCACTGGAAAGCTACTGACCCCAGAAAGCACGAAGACACCCGCCGCCTTGGCATCAGCGTCAAATTTCGACATGCCAAACACAAAATCGGCGGCGTCTGCGAAATCCAAGTAATGAACGCCTGCAGCGATGCAGGATTCGATGGCACTATAACAATCAAGTCCGTAAGTTTGAAATGGCCCCGACGCATCTACAAAAATCTGCGGCCGCTCTGTGATCAGAGCTGTGGCGATTTCTTTTCGGTCCAATTGCAGAGGTCGAACAACGGCTTTCCCTTTGTATGCCGCGCAGTATGCCTGCGCTTTCACTATGTCGCGGCCACAAATTAGCAGTTCAAGTTCAGGAAGGTCAGATAGCAATTCGACCAATCGGCCGCCAAACACACCATAGCCACCAAGGATCAAAATCTTCTTTGGAAAATCCAAATTAAAGCACCCTTGAATTGTATTTTTTTGAGGGAATCCAACAAATTTCTCGTTTCCCAAAAATTCGATAACGATTGCGGGCAATCCAACGATAGATGGGATCACGAACGAAGGTTGGAATTATTCGACAAAATCCAATTAATCGCCACGGATACCCCAGGCTTTCATAAATACTGATTACCGCATCACTGTCCTGTCTCATCTTATCGCCATCGATGATTATCATCGTTGTCGGATCGTTCGGATCCATTCCATGTTCAAGATAGAGTTTTTTGCCAACCTCACCCTGCATTGATGCCAGCATGAACTGTTGGTGGTTGTCATGCTTCAGAATGAACTGAGCGTTGGCAGTGCACAGCACACATTTTGCATCGAATAGAATTATAGGCCTTCTAGACTCTGCATTTTTGGACTTCTCTGTCATCATACCCTTCAACCCCCGTGAGCCAAAACTTTCAATGTCCTACGCGTTCAACATGTTTAGACACTCAATTCACAATCAGATGGCCCTAAACCTGATCTAGCAATCTTGCCAAACTCTCGTCGCGGCCTAACACTTCGAGCACGTCAAAGATCGGTGGCGAAGTGCTCGTTCCTGTCAGACTAGCGCGCAAAGGTTGCGCCAACTTGCCCAGTTTTACGCCAGTTGCTTCAGCATGCGCCTTAACAGCTGTTTCGAGGGTGTGAGCCGTCCAATCAGTGATTGGAGTTAAAAGTTCAACCAGGGATTTCGCAGCAGCCTTGCCTTCATCGTTGAGAATGGTTGTGGCTTTGTCGTCCATCGCTAATGGCCGGACCGCGAAAAGATAGCCGGTGCTGTTCATCAACTCGACCAAAGTCTTGGCGCGATCTTTGAGACCCGGCAGAGCTCTTAATAGTTTCACCTTCATTGGTGCATCGATCTTTGAAAGCATGGCAGGGCCGTTTTCAACATGAGGCAGAAATGACAAGAATAGTTCCAGCAATTCTGCATCAGGCGTGTGACGGATATAGTGACCGTTGAGATTTTCCAGTTTTGCAAAGTCAAAACGTGAGGCTGATTTACCGATACCGTCAAGGTCAAACCATCTGACCAATTCTTCGGTGGAGAAAATTTCGTCGTCACCGTGGCTCCAGCCCAAACGGGCGAGATAATTGCGCAAGGCGGCAGGCAGATAACCCATGGCGCGATATGCTTCGACACCCAATGCACCGTGGCGCTTTGACAGTTTTGCGCCATCTGGCCCATGGATCAATGGCACATGCGTCATGCTTGGTACAGTCCAGCCCATGGCCATATATATCTGGGTTTGGCGGGCAGCGTTGGTGAGATGGTCAACACCGCGAATGATGTGAGTTACGCCCATGTCGTGGTCATCGACCACAACGGAGAGATTATAAGTGGGGTTGCCGTCGGATCTTAAAATAATAAGATCGTCCAAATCCTTATTGTGTATCACCACGCGGCCTTGGGCCTGATCGTTGATCACGGTTTCGCCTTCTTGTGGAGATTTGAAACGGATCACCGGTTTGACACCTGACGGTGCATCAGACGCTGGCCTGTTGCGCCATGTGCCATCATAACGGATCGGGCGCTTTTCAGCTTCGGCTTTTTCGCGCATGGCAGTTAATTCTTCGGGGCTGCAATAGCAGTAATAGGCGTTGCCTTTGGCCAGCATCTCGTGGGCCACTTCGGCGTGGCGTTGGATGCGGCCATATTGCGAAACGGCTTCGCCATCCCAGTTCAGGCCCAACCATGTCAGGCCATCAAGAATGGCGGCCACTGCGCCTTCAGTGTAGCGCTCACGATCAGTATCTTCGATGCGCAGCAACATTTTGCCGCCATTGCCCTTGGCATAAGCCCAATTAAAAAGTGCGGTGCGCGCACCCCCGATGTGGAGGAAGCCAGTAGGTGATGGAGCAAAGCGCGTAACGGGAGATGACATGAAGGCCTTTTATGTGATTAGCTGATTTTCGGGGAGGGCGGCATGGCCACTTTGCAGCCAGATAGCATAGGCGGGCGAGGCTTCAAAGGGGCAGAATCTCCGTTTGATGTGATCACGTTGTTTGAACGGGCATTAAGCTATTTGCGTGGCGCTTATGCCTTGCAATCCGGTCGACTTGTGGTTTGGGCGCCAGTGTTTTTGGCGACGGGAATTTGGGCATATTTTAATCTGCCGAATGAACCGAGCGTTGTTGCTATTGCTGGATTGGCTGTTCCTATTGTTGTGCTGTTTTGGATTGGCAGACATTATTCAATCGCTCTGCTGATTGGCCTTGTTTTGCTTGGATTTGGTTTAAGTAAAGCGCGGCAAGAAATTGTTGCGACACCGATACTGCGCGCCACTGTAAGTTCGTCTGAGATTTCGGGGTTTATTGCCGATGCTGATAATCGCGGTGGAAAAAAACGTGTGTTGGTGATTGAATTGGATGGGGCAACTAACGTGCCTGTCGAAGAAATGCCA
The DNA here is from genome assembly GCA_964244805.1 of uncultured Aestuariivirga sp. Classification (GTDB taxonomy): domain Bacteria; phylum Pseudomonadota; class Alphaproteobacteria; order Rhizobiales; family Aestuariivirgaceae; genus Aestuariivirga. Next base: position 2,531 of record CAXTKN010000122.1, on the reverse strand, counting down.
ACCCGTGTTCGCATTTCGACCTTTGATGCGCCGACGGCTTTGATTGGCGATTATGTACGTTTCACTGCGCGCCTTTCACCCCTGCCAACACCCGTGATGCCCGGTGCTTTTGATTATGGGCGTGATCTTTATTTTCAATCCATCGGTGCAATGGGCAGCAATATTTCGCCTCCGGTATTTGAAGATCGGCCTGTGCCTTGGAAATTTGTAGAGCGGCGGTTTTTTCATAAGCTGCGCAGCGTGATGGGCGCTCGGATTACAGCCGCCATTCCTGGACCAATTGGGGCGTTTGCAAATTCGATTGTGACGGGCGAGCGCGCGGCCATTCCGGCTGAGATGAATACCAGCCTGCAAATTTCTGGTTTGGCGCATATCATTTCGATTTCAGGATTGCATATGTCGCTCGTGGCGGGTGGTGTGTTCTGGGTGATGCGGGCTTTTCTGGCTTTGTTTCCGGTTTTGGCTTTGCATTATCCGATTAAGAAATGGTCTGCAGTTGCGGCATTAATTGTCGGATTTATTTATATGCTGTTAGCTGATTCAGGATCGGCCACTGAGCGGTCTTATATTATGATTGCCGTTATGTTCTTTGCGATCTTGGTTGATCGGCCTGCTGTTTCGATGCGCAATATTGCTTTGGCAGCTTTGATCATTCTTGTGTTTAATCCTGAAGAAGCTGTGCGTGCCAGTTTCCAAATGTCATTCTTGGCCGTGATAGGGATTGTGGCATTTTTTGAATATTGGAATAATCGGCCCGTCGATATGAAGGCACATGAGGCTTCGCGATTATCCCGGTTTGCATCCTATGGGTTAAAGCTGCTTGGAGGTTCGGTGTTGACGACTATTGTGGCTGGCTCGCTTTCCAGTATTGCGGCGGTCTATCATTTCGGCCGCTTGTCACCTTACGGTACAGTATCCAATGCATTGGCCTTACCGATTGCCGATTTGATTGTGATGCCTGCTGCAATGTTGGGGGTTTTGATGATGCCGTTTGGATTGGAATATTGGCCGTTCAAATTGGTTGAAATTGGTTTGCAAGCAACAATGTGGATTTCGGACAGTATCGCGGCGTGGCCCTATGCCAATGGCATGGTGCCACAGCCTTCGCTCCTGGGTGTTTCACTCATGGTGGCGGGTGCGCTGTTTATCTGTTTGGTGCTGGGTGCATTTCGGTGGCTTGGGGTGGTTTTGATAGTGATGGGTCTCTATCGAAGCGCAAACACTCATTTTCCAGATATTTTGATTGAGGATCGTGGAAGCAACGTTGCGATCCGCGATGATGTTGGCAATTATGTTTTGGCCGATGCAAGCAAAGGCAAGTTTGCAGCCGAAAAATGGTTGCAGTCGAATGGACAAGTTGAAACGATGGACGCATCAGCGGCACGACCCGGTTGGACTTGTGCAGAGAATATGTGTTTCTCGGATTTGGCTTCGATGAGTGTTGGTTATCTGCATGAGCCTGCAGATGCCGAATGGGAGTGCCCGCCGACTGCGATAATTATTGCTGATTTTCCTCTGCGTGAAAATTGCGCTGAAGCCAAACTTAAAATTGATCGATTTGATGTTTGGAAGTTTGGTGCGCATGCAATTTACATTGATGGCAATGTGGCGCGTGTGAAAACCGCAAAGGGAGAACAAGGTGATAGGCCTTGGGTGTTTGAGCCGCGCTCCAAACCAAAAAGCTGATTTGCTAGTTTTGTTAAATCTGGCGTAAGGTAATGCGCATGACAACTGACTCCTATTTTGCATTTGTGTTGGCGGCTATGGCCTTGGCTTTGGTGCCAGGCCCGACTGTCACGGTGATCATCGCAAACAGTTTAAAGCACGGCACGCGGGCAGGTTTGATGAATGTACTTGGCACGCAAGTGGGTGTTGTGATTTGGTTGGGGATTGCGGCGCTGGGGTTGGGCGCTGCTATTCAGCTGATGGGTGTTTGGTTTGTTTTGCTACGCTACGCAGGTGCGGCTTATTTGATTTGGTTGGCTTACAAGCTTTTCATGTCGAATGGTGATCTGGCTGTGGCAACCGACCGGGCGAGGCCACGGGGCAGTTTCTTCTTGCAGGGTTTCGTGGTGATTATGTCGAACCCTAAAATGCTGGTTTTATTTGGCGCGCTCATTCCGCCTTTCATTCCAGCTGGTGCTGATGTGATGCGCACGACGTTGATCTTAGGCGTAACCTTTATGGCGATTGCGGCGATAGGTGACACGGCCTATGCCTTGGCAGCGGGCAGGGCGGGGGCTTGGCTTTCGCGTAAAAGAATTAGAGCAATAGAGATCATCAGCGGCAGCTTTCTGGTGGGGGGTGCGGCTTGGATGGTTTTGAAAGGGCGATGATGCGAATTGGATTTTACCCGGGGTCATTCGATCCCATCACCTATGGCCATCTCGATGTGATTGCGCGGGCGGCGCGTATTGTGGATAAACTGGTCATCGGTGTGGGACTGCATGGTTCCAAGCAGGCCCTGCTGGATGCCGAGACACGCGTGAAGTTGATCGAGCAAGTGACGAAACCAATTGCTGAACATGCTG
>CAXTKN010000121.1:0-7866 GCA_964244805.1 uncultured Aestuariivirga sp. | reverse complement strand
TGAAGCCGCGCTTCGCCATTGCTGTCACCAGCCAGCGCATTTTCGGCATCATCCAAAGCCGAAATATATTGCTCAGACTGCATCATCAGTTGACGCCGATCCGCTAAATGTTTTTCTTCTTCAGGCTCAGGGTTCAATTCACTCAGTTCGTGCGCTGCATGTTCCAAATATTCGCGCTCTGCCTCAGCCCGCGCCATCAACGCTTTATGTTCAATGAGTGCATCGCGTGCAGTTGTCAGCTCAAGCCATAATGCATTCAGCTTCACAACATGCGGCTCAAGCCCACCAAATGCATCCAGAAGCCGCCGATGTTCAGCCACATCAACCAGCGCACGGTCAGCATGTTGCCCATGCAGCTCCACCAGCATCCCAGACACCTGTCGCAACAAATTCAAACTGACGGGCTGATCATTAATCGTGGCCCGGCTCGGCCCATCAGCATTCTGAATCCGGCGAATAACAATCTCACCTTCCGCATCCACGCCCTGCTCTGCCAATAATTTAAAAGCTGCGTGACTATCAGGCAAACTGAATGAAGCCGAAACACTCCCCTTGGCCTGGCCCGTCCGCACCAAAGATGAATCACCGCGCGCACCAAGCGCCAAACCCAAGCTATCAAGCAAGATCGATTTGCCAGCACCCGTTTCGCCAGTCAGCACTGTTAAACCCGGATCCAAAACCAGATCAAGCTTTTCAATCAAAACGATATCGCGAATGGAAAGAGCAGTCAGCATGGCGACTCTATAGCAGAACATTGCAGCAACATGCGAGGGGTTTAGCCCTTAGACACTACAAAAAATTAAAGGCTTGAGTGATCCAGCTGGTCTTGCTTGCAACAGGTGCCCGGCCATCGGAGGACACCAAAGTATAAGCATCCTTGTACCATTGGCTGCGCGGGAAATTATGACCCAAAACCGCAGCCGCCGTCTGCGCTTCCGATACAATGCCCAAAGCCATGTAACCCTCGGCAAGACGGTAAAGCGCTTCCGGCGTTTGCGACGACGTCTGATAATCTGTCACCACTTTTTTGAAACGATTGATCCCAGCAAGATAAGATTTGCGGTTCATGTAATAACGGCCAACTTCCATTTCCTTGCCCGCCAAATGGTCTCGCGCCAGCAGAGCTTTCTGCTTGGCATCGCCCGCATATTTAGAATCCGGAAACCGCCGCGAAACCTCGTCGAGTGAATCGAGCGCTATTTGGGTTTGCGATTGATCGCGCGTGATGTCTTGGATCTGCTCATACTGAGAAATCGCCACAATATAATAGGCATAAGGAATATCCTGATGGCCAGGGTGCAGGCTGATGAAACGCTGGCACGCACTAATCGCATCGGTATATTCATTGTTCTGATAATGCGCAAAACCTTGCATCAGCAGCGCTTTTGTTGCCCATTTTGAATAAGGGTGGAGCCGCTCAAGTTCGGCAAATTTTTTAACAGCTGTGCGATATTGGCCACTGTTCAAATTAGACAAGCCATCATTATAAAGTCCAGCCACCGCTTGGTCATCTGACTTACCAAGATCGGGCGAAAGTGCCGACCCCGCTGGCTTTGTGTCGCCACCAAGCAAGTTCCCAAGCCCGCCACTACAGCCGCCTAAACTCAAGGCAAGGCCAACGCAAATCACACTCAAACGCAGAGGCTTTAACTTAAGCGACATCAAAGAAACACGGCTTGGCAAGATCACGATTCCAAATCAAAAACTGCGGCCCTTCTAGACCCACTCCACCCACGATGGAAGTGGGCTATAGAAGCACGAAACCCGGCAGAAATATGTCCACCGGGTTTCGCTTTTCTGCACGGGTAAAATGTTAGTTGGCTTGGCGGCGCAAGAATGCCGGAATAGCCAATTGATCGTCATCATAAGTTTGTTCGGCCACAGCTTGTGGTTCCGGTGCTACGGCACGCGGTTGCATTTTAGGTTCTGCGCGTCTCATCGGAGCTTGCTCACGTGCAGCAGCAGGTTCTTCACGACGGCCCAGACCGACATCAGCCAGACGTTCAAAAAGTCCCTTCTTCTTGCGCTGCGCATGCTCAGCAATATTTTCAATGCGGCTTTGCTGGGCAGCCACTTGCTTTTGCGCAATTATCGGGAATTGATCGATGGCCGGAATGCGTTGTTGAACCGCTGGGCGATGCGCTGGCATTTCAACTTGAGCAGGCTCCTCGTATTGTTCTTCAGCCTGTTCTTCAACATATTCTTGAACAGGAGCAATAGCAGCACGCGCAACCATTGGCGCTGGCTTTACAACAACTTTTGTGGGCTGGGGAATTGGCTTATAACCATGCACATTGCCGGAAGCGACTTGTGTCTCAACTTCTTGATGGCCATTTGTTTCACCAGAGAAAGCTTCTTTCGAGAGACCAGTGGCAACCACTGACACCCTCATTGTGCCCTCCAGTGCATCATCAAATGTTGCACCCAGAATAATATTGGCCTCAGGGTCAACTTCTTCACGAATGCGCGTTGCAGCTTCATCAACTTCGTAAAGAGTCAAATCTGGGCCACCGCAAATTGAGATCAAAAGTCCACGTGCGCCGCGCATCGAAACATCATCCAGCAACGGGTTGGAAATAGCAGCTTCAGCAGCCTCAATAGCGCGCTTTTCGCCGGAAGCTTCGCCCGTGCCCATCATTGCCTTGCCCATTTCGCTCATAATGGCGCGAACGTCAGCAAAGTCGAGGTTGATCAAACCTTCCTTTGTCATGAGTTCAGTGATCGAAGCAACACCCGAATAAAGCACTTGGTCGGCCATCGCAAAGGCCGCCGCAAAAGTGGTTTTCTCATTGGCCACGCGGAACAGATTTTGGTTTGGAATAACAATCAGCGTATCAACATAACGCGCCAATTCTTCTATGCCGCGCTCAGCAGTCGCTTGGCGGCGCGCACCTTCAAAATGGAATGGCTTGGTCACAACACCAACCGTAAGAATGCCCTGCTCTTTTGCAGCGCGTGCAATAACAGGTGCAGCGCCCGTGCCTGTGCCACCCCCCATACCAGCGGTAATGAAGGCCATGTGCGAACCAGCAAGATGATCAACAATTTCTTGCAAAGCTTCTTCAGCCGCCGCCGCACCAATTTGCGGCTGTGAACCAGCACCAAGACCCATCGTCAAGGCCGTGCCCATTTGAATGCGGCGCTGTGCGGCATTTTGCAAAAGTGCTTGTGCATCAGTGTTTGCGACCACAAACTCAACCCCGTCGAGCCTGCTTTCGATCATGTTGTTAACAGCGTTTCCGCCAGCGCCACCCACGCCAAAAACAGTAATGCGGGGTTTAAGTTCTGAGAGATTGGGAACTGTAAGCTTGATTGTCATGATCATTCCGAAATGCGGGTTGTCCAGACCCCACAATCTTACTCAAAAGATAAGAATTGGTTAACAACTGCTAACCAAATCCATTTCGTTTAGATTTAATGTGATTCATTTTGAATCAAACGGGGGGATTTTGTTAAGAAAGCGAGTTGTCTGCCCCTAGCTGAAGCAGAAACCAGACCATAAAAAGAACGCGCTAAGCCCTGTGCGCATTAACATAGGCCTTCAATACTGCGGCCATGCGAGCGGTATAGCCTCTAGGGCTTTCTCTCTTGAAGTGTGCAATCACGTCCTCGTCAATGCGCAAACTTACATTAGGTTTTGTGCGTGGCGGCGCAACAGTTGCCTTAGCCCAAAATTCCAAGTCCAAACTTGGAATATCGCTTGTGTCAATTTCGCTGTCTGAAAGCGCCGCAATTTCTTCAAAACTCAAGGGCTTTGCGAATCTCTTGCTCATAAAGTCGTCTTTCATGTTTTAAGGCCGGTCTGGCCGATATAATGCGGCAAACACCATTCCGATCCGTGTGGGAAACCGCCAAAATAGTGGCTGAACCAACCCTACCAAGACTGAAATAACGAATTTCATCATAGAAAAATCTGTCATCAATTCGGTCGACAGTGAAGCTATCAAAGATAAGCTTCGCTTGCTCAAAACTAACGCGATACTTGGCAATGTTTACTTGGTTCTTTTGATCATCCCAATCAAACATAAACCCAATTATCCATCTGATTTTTAAGCGTAATACAAAACGTATTACGAATCAAGGTGATTATCTTGACTAAAACTTCGTATGCTACTTCTAAAACGCATCCGCCAGCCATTGCCCAACACGTCTGGCATAGCCCATTTGGGCGCGCTCAAAGTGCGCCAGCGCTTCTTGCGGAATCGCAAAATGCCGATCAGGCCGCGCTGCATAAGCCAGCGCCCCTGCTGCGGCAGCAAACCCCGCATTATTGGCACGGTCTGGCAGGTTCGAAAATCCAACGGGTTGACCCAAACGCACCGGCACCCCAAACACCGCCGTTGCCAATTCGCGAAGCCCCGTCAACTGGCTGGCACCGCCCGTTAAAACCATCCTTGAAGTCGTGGCGCGTGCTGCACCGGGAACCGCGTGAACGCGGTCACGAACCAGTTCAAGTGTTTCCTCAATACGAGGGCGTAAGATATTGCAAAGATAAGATTTTGGAACTTTTTGAACAGTGTCAACACCGCGCTCTCCCAGCAATGGAACTGCTAACATTTCTTGCGCGGCATGGCCCTCCGCCAACACATTGCCCCACATTGTTTTCATGCGTTCAGCATGGGCGATTGTGGTCGATAAGCCTTGCGCAACATCATTGGTCACATGACCGCCACCCACATGCAACGTGTCAGCAGCCAACAATTGACCATTCCGAAAATGGCCAATCGAAGTGATCGAACCACCCATTTCAATAACGGTTGTTCCCAACTGCAATTCATCAGGCGTCAAACATGCCCTCGCAGCGGCATAAGGCGCAATCACATAACCCGCTACCCGCAAATGCGAGCGTTCGACAGCTAAAGTCACATTGCGCAAATAAGCAGGCTCAACACTCGTCACTGCAATATCGGCTTGCAAGTCATTACCGTGCATACCCAAGGGCGAAGTCACTTCGCTCGTGCCATCCAAAATGAAATTCACAGGTTGAACGTGCAAAATAGATCGCTTGCCAATATTTACACGAGTCAGTGCCGCCGTAACAGCATGATCAATATCACGCGAAGACACCACACCTGTTTGCGTCTGCGTCCGGTTTGAAAAACACGAAGATTGTATGCGACCGCCGGAAACAGATACATAAACCTCAGAAACAGCAACTTCTGCCATCCGCTCGGCAGCATCTACAGCCAACCGAATAGCACATTCGGCTTCATCAATGTTGATAATTGCGCCAGCTTTAACGCCGCGCGACAGCGTTTGGCCAAAACCAATAACCCGCAATCCCTGACGAGGATCAACTGTGGATTTTGGATCAGCCGCAGGGCCACGCGCAATCAAACAACTGATCTTGGTAGAGCCAATATCAAGAGCCGCAAAAACGCTGGTTCTCGAATTATTCAAATGGCGAACACCGCCCCGGCCCTGCACGTTATTCATTACTTTTACCCACACATACTTTAAAAACTTACTGTTTCTGCGCCAATTTATCCCCAAGCGGCGCAGTCACTTTTGTATTCGTAATCTCGATCACCGAAATCGTCATCTGCCCCGGCGATCTCAAATCAATCAAACTCACAGCTTTCGACAAAAGACCAGCTTCTGCATCAAGCTTGTTCAACTGTCCTAAAGCCTCATCAACGTTTTCGGCTGGCAATGCGACTTTCACCCCATTGCTCAGATAAAGCGTCCAGCGCCGCTTCCCCACCATGGCCGCAGCACTGACTTTTTTGAATAACAGAGGATAGGCTTCCAGATGGTTAACAATGTCTGCCGCGCCCAAATTTGCTTCAGTGCCTGTCACCAATGGCAAATGTGATTGCCCCATAAGCTCCAAGCCGCCCATGGCAACGCCAGCTTTATCAATCAGACTATAAGCCCCACCGTGCTGCCAAATTGCAAATGGAATACGCTCGGCCACATTAATATCGAGGCGGTTTGGATATTGCCGCTGCACTGTTGCCGCCGCCACCCAATCCATGGCTTCAAGCGTGCGCCGCGCTTCAGCCGCATCAAAGCCCACAAGGCTGGCACCAGGCCGCACACCCAAAGCATGAAACAATAATTCGGGGTCATGATGGGTCAGACCACTCACGCGAATATCTTCGGCTGCCATGCCCACCATGCTGGCCAATTTACCAGACATATTGCGAAGCGGGCTGCCTTCATAGTCAAGTATGCCGCCACGCAATGTTCCGTGTGCTATGGCTCCTGCCAAAAACAAAATTGAAAAAATCCGCGCGATTAAATGTGCACGCGATGATGAGAATTTGGCAATCAATGCTTTCATCTGTTCACCGATGCATCATTGACCATCCACGTTACCAGCTCTTGGAAAGAGTGGCCTGCGTGTTTGGCCATCTCTGGAACAAGTGATGTGGGCGTCATTCCGGGTTGAGTATTCAACTCCAGCAAAATAAGCTCGCCCTTGTCGCCCGGTGTATCATCATAGCGAAAGTCGCAACGTGTAACGCCGCGGCAGCCCAAAGCGTGATGCGCCAACAAAGAATATTTCTGACACTTCCGGTAAACTTCATTGGGAATTTCAGCAGGCAATATATGCTGTGATCCACCGACAACATATTTGGATTGATAATCATAAAAACCAGCAGCTGGCACAATATCAATCACACCCAAAGCAACATCACCCATCACTGCACAGGTCAGTTCCTTGCCCGGAATAAATCGTTCAACCATCACTTGATCGCCAAAAATATGACGTTCATCGAGCAACGAGGCCACGGGCCCATTCGAAGTACGGTCAACAATATGCACACCCACACTTGAACCATCGGCCACTGGCTTGATCACATAAGGCACAGGCATCGGATGGCGCGTTGCTGCATCTTCAAGATCAACAAGCTTACTTTCAGCAACAGGAATGCCCGCATCTTTGAAAATCAGTTTTGATTTTTCCTTGTGCATCGCCAATGCAGAAGCCAAAACCCCTGAATGCGTGTACGGAATTTTCAGCGTTTCCATAAGCGCTGAAGCACATCCATCTTCGCCCCAATGTCCATGCAATGCATTGAAGGCAACATCGGGCTTCATGTCCATAAGAACTGAGGCAATTGTATCTTGCTTCACATCAACCAAAATCGCATTGAAGCCAGCGGCAAGCAACGCTTCATAGCAACCTTCGCCAGTGGAAATTGAAACTTTGCGCTCAGCCGACCACCCCCCCATCAAAACAGCGACGGTTGTTTGATCAGGTCTTAATTTATTGAGGCTCATGCTATCTCATCAAGCGCAATACCAATGCGCTTGATCTCCCATTCCAAATTAACCCCTGAATTTGCCTTAACCCGCGCCCGCACCGTTTCACCCAACTCTTCAATTTGCGATCCAGTGGCACCACCCTCATTGATCAAGAAATTGCAATGCAGTTCCGAAACCTTCGCTGGCCCTACATTAAAGCCGCGCAAGCCAGCAGCGTCGATCAAAGCCCAAGATTTATGCCCCGGTGGATTCTTGAAAGTTGACCCGCCCGTGCGGCTCTTGATCGGCTGAGTTGCCTCGCGGCTCTGAGTAATCTTATCCATCGCCGCCAAGATGTCAGTTTGCACACCCGGCTTGCCTTGAAGCAACGCGGAGGTGAAGATCAAATCTTCCGAAGCGCCGCAGTGGCGATACGTATATTTCATGTCGGCATTGCTCAACACGTGTAAATTTCCTTGTCCGTCGAAACCCCGCGCCTCCACCAGCACGTCCTTGGTCTCGCCACCATAAGCCCCGCCATTCATGCGAAGAGCACCCCCTATGCTGCCGGGAATACCTCTCAGAAAGGTTAATGAATCGATACTATGTTCCGCTGCAAATCGGGCCACGCGAACATCAAGCGCAGCAGTGCCTGCCCGAATGCGGTTCTCG
>CAXTKN010000120.1:5793-7967 GCA_964244805.1 uncultured Aestuariivirga sp. | reverse complement strand
TTTGCGACCGTTTCATGGATTCAACACGGGCCTACCAGGGTTATGCGGGCGCGTGCACATTTCATTTGATAGATGAACTGGAACGCTCGATTGTAGGTGCGACGAGACCTGACATAACTTTTATCTTTGATCTAGATCCCATAATTGGTTTGGAACGAGCGACCAAGCAGGGCAAAGGCAAAGAAGATCGATACGAACGCATGGGGCTGGCCTTTCATCAACGATTGCGTGATGGGTTTTTGGAAATTGCCGCGCACAACCTCGAACGCTGCCGAGTGATCAACGCCGCGGATTCAATCGATATCGTTGCCCGCACAGTTTGGAACCATATTAATGGCTGAAGTAAGCGAAGACCCGAGGGCAGTCGACTGGCATCCGCGCTTTACGCCACGGGTTGTGGGCCATGAGGCCGCGCAGACGCATTTCGCCCAAGCTTTCGCTGCTGATAAACTTCACCATGCCTGGTTGATGACGGGAGCTAAGGGCATTGGAAAAGCCACTTTGGCTTATAAATTTGCCGCTCAGATTTTGGGTCAAAAGAACTTAGCCCAAACCGAGCGCTGGATCGCCGCTCGCGCTCATCCAGATTTATTTTTGCTTGAGCGGCAGTTGAATGACTCAAAACCGCGCAAGCTGAAAGCCGAGATTTCCGTTGAGAATGCGCGTGGCTTGTCGGAGTTTTTCTCGCATACATCATCTGGCGGTTGGCGCGTGGGGATTGTGGATGCAGCCGATGACTTGAGTGGTGAATCGGCAAACGCACTTCTTAAATTGGTTGAGGAACCGCCAGCTAACTGCTTGTTATTGCTCGTCTGCCACAACCCCGGTAGGTTGCTACGCACCATGAAATCCCGCTGCACAAGGTTGGTGCTTAAAGGCATTTCGGAGGCTCAAGTGGTGGACGTGGTTGCAAACCTGCCACTCGAAAAACCACCGAAACGGGACGAACTGGAAATGGCTGCCCGTTTAAGTGCAGGCAGCCCGGGCAGGGCGCTTCAACTTTTATCGTCAGACGGGGCAAAGGCATTTGATGCCTATTTGAAAACCACCAAATGGAACAGTTCGGCGATCGCCGCCTTGGGGGGCAAGTTTGGTGGACGCGCCGCGACGGTTGATGATTTCAATTTGTTTGGCGATTTACTACTGAATTGGGTGGGTGATCAGGCCGCCGCAAAGGCCCATGCCAAGCTGGCCGAGGCCCATGCCAAGATTGCCGAAAACATTAGGCTCACCAACGCCTTTAACCTTGATCGCAGGCAAGCGGTGATTGCGGCCATTAGTCTGGTGAATGATGCCTTGAAGGCGGCGTGATTCCTTGGCATTGATGCCGCTATGAGCAAAATTCCTTATTTGATTTCGACTGCAATTCCTTATGCCAACGGCGCGCCGCATATTGGCCATGCTTACGAACGCATCGCCACAGATGTTCTGGCCCGCTTCAAGCGCTTAGACGGTGCTGATGTTTTGTTCATTACGGGTATGGACGAACACGGCCAGAAGATGCAGCAGACAGCGTCGCGTGAAGGCATTACACCTCTCGCATTGGCTGACCGAACCGCCGCGCAATTTGAAGCGATGGGTGAGCAACTCAATGCTCGCACCGACGACATCGTGCGCACCACGTCAGAACGCCACAAAGCGTCCGTTACTGAAATGTGGAAACGCATGGAAGCGAACGGCGATATTTATCTGTCGAAATATGCGGGTTGGTATTCGGTGCGTGATGAAGCTTATTACGACGAAGACGAAACCGAGGAGCGCGAGGGCAGGCGGTTTTCAATCAAAACCTCAACACTGGTTGAATGGGTGGAAGAAGAAAGCTATTTCTTCCGCCTCTCGGCTTATGAAAAGCCATTGCTTGATTATTACGAAGCCAATCCTGATTTCATTGTGCCGGATCAATATCGCAGCGAAACTCTTTCCTTTGTTAAGCGCGGCCTGAAAGATTTTTCAATCAGCCGTACAACATTTGATTGGGGTATTCCGGTGCCCGGAAATCCCAAGCATGTGATGTATGTGTGGGTTGATGCTTTGACAAATTATATCACCGCAACAGGTTTTCCAGACACGGCTGGCCCGAAAGCACATTATTGGCCAGCCTCGGCTCACGTGATCGGCAAAGATATTACGCGCTTTCACGCCATTTATTGGCCAGCGTTTTTAATGTCCGCCAA
>CAXTKN010000120.1:0-5693 GCA_964244805.1 uncultured Aestuariivirga sp. | reverse complement strand
GCGTTGCGATGATGCTGGTGTCGGCTTGATGTTGTCGATCTCATCGCGCGTGAAAAACTTTCCAGGCCTTCTGGCGATTGCCGAGAAATATGAAAATGTTTACTGCACTGTGGGCACACATCCACATAATGCGCACGAAGAACTCGACATCAGCACAGCTGATTTAGTGAAGCTTACGCATCATTCAAAGGTTGTCGGGATTGGCGAGGTGGGCCTTGATTATCACTACGACAACTCGCCACGCCAAGCGCAGATGCATGGGTTCCGTAGCCACATCGCCGCCGCCCGCGAAACCGGATTACCCCTGGTCATCCACACCCGCGAAGCCGAAGATGATACGATCCGTGTGCTTGAAGACGAAATGGGGAAGGGCGCTTTCAAAGCCCTGCTCCATTGCTTCACGTCAAAGCAATATCTGGCGGAGCGTGCAGTAGAGTTGGGCCTCACCGTATCGTTCTCAGGTATCCTCACATACAAATCAGCGGAGGACTTGCGCGTCACAGCCAAGGCCTTGCCGCAAGATCGATTGCTGGTTGAAACCGATGCACCTTTCTTAAGCCCCGTGCCTTATCGCGGCAAATCCAATGAGCCCAGCTTCGTCGTAAAGACTCTTGAAACGCTGGCATCTACGCGCGGCGTTTCAGCGGACGCAATGGCAAAAATCACCAGTGATAATTTCTTTAATCTTTTCACCAAAGTGCCGCGACCTGCGGCTTTTTCATGACAGTGAAATTTACCATATTGGGCTGTGGCTCATCTGGCGGCGTACCACGCATTGGCAATGACTGGGGCGCATGTGATCCGAACAACCCCAAAAACCGCCGCCGTCGCTGTTCCATCATGGTTGAGAAAACTGCTACGACAGGCACCACGCGTGTAATTATCGATACATCACCAGACATGCGCGAGCAAATGTTGAGTACTGAGGTCGGTAATATTGATGGTGTGTGGTACACCCATGAACACGCCGACCATACACACGGCATTGACGAGCTTCGCGTGTTCTATCTCCGTCAACGTCAACGCATTCCAATCTGGGCAGATACACCAACGGCTGAGATGTTGATGCACAGATTTGCCTATTGCTTCATCTCGCCCCAAGGCAGCGATTATCCGCCCATCGTCGAGCATCAGTTGATCCAAGACGGGCGCAGAATTGAGACCCAAGGGCAGGGCGGCGCCCTATCCTCTTTGCCGTTCAAAGTTCACCACGGCAACATTGATGCGCTGGGTTTTCGTGTTGGAAACGTGGCCTATACACCAGACGTCAACGGCATTCCGGATTCAAGCGTTCGGCACCTCGAAGGCCTCGACATCTGGATCATCGACGCGCTGCGCTATAAGCCACACCCAAGCCATTTCTCATTGGCTGAGACTCTTGAATGGATCGCGCGTATGAAACCCAAGCAAGCCATCATCACCAACCTGCACATTGATCTGGATTACGAAACCTTACGCAAAGAACTGCCGCCAGGAGTCACGCCAGCCTTCGACGACATGACATTCGAAGCCTAGCGCAAGCTGAAGCAAAGCATCAGCATCGCACCACAACACACTGATGGGGCCAAGTTATCCGGATTAAACACTCAATATATCACGGACTAAAATATTCCATAATATATATTATGCGAATGAAGAATATAGATAAAGATAAGCTGAACGTTGACGATTTCAGCGCCCTAACCAAAGTTGATCAGCCATTATCAATCTCGGCCTGAGTCACAACATGGGCATAAGTAAACGTGACAGTAGCTCCCGGTGCTAGTGTGGTCCAAATGCCATCGTTTGCGGTTGTATCCGGTGAAGCTCCAGCCCCAAGTGGGCCTGGGGTTGTTAGAGATTCATTTTTAACTCCAGCGCCACCCGTTGGAACGAGCACAGCCGGAGTTCCGTGCAGGTCACTAACCTTTACATTCTGAACTGGCACGTTGCCAATGTTGCTGACCACATAGCTGTAAGTAATCGCCTGCCCCAATACAACTGGTGTGGTTGATGTCGAAAACGTTTTGCTGATCGACAGATTAGGCGTGGGTGTTCCATTATTAGTGATGGTGCAACTTATCGCATCACCACCCTTGGCAGTAAATGAGATGGGCAGCGAGGTGATTGAAGCAACATTGGTACCAACCGGGTTGCCATTGCTGCACGCAATTGTTTTTGAATACGCCGTAATCAGCGATGCTGAACCCCCTGCCATGGCTTCATTCAGACTATAGGCCGCGTTGGTTGTGGCGGTGAAGCTGAGTGCAGGTGACGTGATGGCAGCAGCTGTGCCTGTCGTTACAACAGCCGCTGGGGCGCCCGTGCCAGTGGCACTTAAAGAAAACTGATCGGCCGCCGCCAATCTGCCAGATGCTGCTAATGCCTTCTGAAGACTTATCGTGGGGGCTTTACCAGCGTTGGTGAAAACGCAGTTGATCTGCGCTGCAGGCAATACATTGGCGGCCGGAATTGCAATCAATAAGCCAGTCAGAGTGCCGAAGCTACCCGAGTTACCCGTCACCGCAGAGTTGGCATCCGTACAGCTCGCGCTTGCGATCGTGAAAAATGAATTTGTGCCTTCGGAAATCTGCACGATTGAATTTAGGGTACTAACATTGGCTGCCGTAGGCGAAGCTGGTGCAGCAGAACCAATGGTCGATGTTGTTATGGAGGCAGGTGCAGAAGCAAGATTGGAGGCTGCAAAGTTAAATGGGCCCCCTAGCCCACCTGTGGTAATCTTTTGAACGGCAACGGTTGCGGGCTTTGCCGTGTTGGTTATTGTGCAGTTGATTTGAGCAGCGGGCAAAACATTTGCCGCAGGCACAGTCAACACATTGCTCGTAAGACTTCCGAAGCTTGCGGGGTTGCCTGTAAAACTTGAATTTGCATCACTGCATGTTGCCGCTGTTGCGTTGAAGCTTGCATTGGCAGCCTCGGTTATTTGCACCTGAGTGTTTGCAGTAGTAACTTGAATTGTGGGCGGAGATGCAGGTGTGGCTGTGGCCGCAGCTACGGTTGTGATGTTTGCCGGATTTGACGCAAGGTTTGTAGCTGTAAAGGTAAACGGCCCACCAAATGACCCGGATGTAATTTTCTGCAAAGCCAGTGTCGCTGGTTTGGGTGCATTGGTGAAGGTGCACACGATCTTTGAGAAAAGCTTCAAATTGATTGCAGGAACGGTGATGGTGCTGCCTGCCAAAGTACCAAAGCTTGCGGGATTACCCGTTGTGCCAGAATTGGTGTCAGTGCATACACCCGTCGATAAAGTGAAGTTTACACTCGCAGCTTCGGTCAACGTCACTGGATTGGCACTATTTGTTACAGTGTTGTTGATTGGCGTCGTTGGGGCAGCAGTTCCCGCAACAGTGGTGGTGATGTTTGGCGGCAGGCCCGTCAAGTTTGTGGCCGTGAAACTGAAAGGCCCACCTACAATGCCGGTAGTAATTTTTTGGATGGCAACCACTGGAATGGCGGGGTTGACCGTATTGGTGATCGTACAGGTGATCTGCGCTTTGGCACGAATATTGGTGGCCGGAATAGTAAGCACTGTGCCCGCGAAAGTTCCAAAACTACCTGCAGGGTTGCCGGAAGCAACCGCATTAGCGTCGGTGCAGCTGGCGGCTGTAAGTGTAAAATTGGTGACCACAGGTTCGGTGATCGTGACTGCTGTTCCCGTAGCATTGGCCAAAATTGGTGCGGGCGCTGCTGGGTAAGCTGTCGCTGTGCTTGCAGTGGTAATCGCCGCTGGGTTTGATGCTAAGTTGGTTGCGGTAAATGTGAACGGGCCCCCTGCTGCGCCCAACGTGATTTTTTGAACAGCAACCGTGGCCACGGTCGCCGTATTGACGGCGTTGGTGATAGTGCATTTGATTTGAGCAGCGGCAAGAACATTGGCGGCAGGAATAGTCAAAACATTGCCAGCGAGCGAGCCAAAGCTCGCTGGGTTTCCTGTAATGGCGGAATTAGCGTCGGTACAGGTTGCGACCGTCGCGCTGAAATTTGTGGCGGGAGTTTCGGTGATTGTGACGGCCGTATTAAAGGCCGTTACGTTGATTGCAGTTGGAGATGCTGGCGTGGCTGTACTGGCTGCCGTTGTCGTGATCGCAGTTGGGTTGGAAGCTAAATTGGTTGCGGTGAAAGTAAAAGGGCCACCGATTGCTGCAGTGGTAATCTTTTGCAATGCAACGGTTGCAGGTTTAGCCGTGTTCGTAAAAGTACAAGAAATAGCATCGCCATAAGCCGTCGAGCCAAAATTATAGCTGGTGATCGGCTGGTTGGTGGGAATCGGCGTTGGAGAACCTGCGGCTCCATTCACGCAATTTAAGTTCGTGGTGTATTGAGACAGGTTGCTGATGCTGCCAGCTGCCATCTTCTCGCTAACCGTTATGCCTACACCAGATGATAAAGTTGCAACTGCAGCACCAAACGGTCCAACGCCAGCACCCGTTGAAGTCGCAGTCGATAAAGCGGCTCCCCCTGCTGTCGCTTGGGCACCATAGGTGAACTGATCTGCCGCATTGGCACGAACACCGCTGATGACTTTATTCGCAGACAAGGTTGAGTATTGCAAAGCCAACATAACGCCTTGCAAACCGCCAGATACCAGCTGAACGTTCACAGTGGTCGGGCTTAAACTACCAACAATATAAGCACCAACCGTGCCAGCGACACCCGTTTCAGTGAATGTGGCCGTGCCAGCACCGGCAATTGTCGGATAAATCGTACCAGAAATCGGATCGACTTGATCAACGATTGTCCAAGCGCCACCATTGGTGACGAAGGTTAAAGATTCGCCATTATTGGTCGATTCCGCATCGGCCACGACAAACTTATACTGCCCCGTTGCCACCACCCCGTTAGGTGGGGTCAAGGCGATGTTCGACATGGTGAGGTTAATGGTGCCTCCGGCATTTGAATAGAGGATGGGATTTCCGGGGATACCGAGGAACGCTGTATTGCCGGTAGCGGCCCCACTCCAAGCTGGGGCAGGTTTGGCAACAATAATTCCTGCATTGGACGAATTTCCCGATAATAGAAACGACAAAACTGAACCGTCTGACAGCGTGATCGTAAAGTTCTGACCCGCTCCGAATACCAAAGCGCTGTTGTAACTGCTCATGTCGATCCAGCAATATGTCTGCCAAGACGGCGGGGCCGTCCCCTGCGACGTGGCTGGCGCGCAGGTTGCAGCGCGGGCCTCTGAAAAAACGGCAAGACTCAACCAGCCCAGCGCGATAAGCGCCAGCATCCATATATGCCGGATCAGTTTTTTCGAGGTCGTATCCATCGCGACTCTAACCATGTTGCTTGGCTATTTTGGTGGTTTATGGTTAGTGCGAGGTTAACGTGTCGCCTTTCGTCGTGAACGCCTGCTCACCAGAATAACCGATAGAATTCGCACATTGGTCGCGCTAGAGATGCGCCCACCCAAAAACATTACTTCACCGAACCGGACACCTAAAAATGACTGATCCTACCACCATGAACCCCCGCGACATCGCCACCCTCCGCGCTATCATGGCCGCACTGCGAACCCCTGTCACGGGCTGCCCATGGGATTTGGAGCAAAACTTCGCTTCAATAGCACCTTACACAATTGAGGAAGCCTATGAGGTGGCCGATGCCATTGAGCGCGGCAACAAGGCTGATCTATGCGACGAGCTTGGAGATCTATTGCTGCAACCCATTTACCACGCGCAAATGGCCGCCGA
>CAXTKN010000119.1:1202-8036 GCA_964244805.1 uncultured Aestuariivirga sp. | reverse complement strand
TAGAGCAAACCAAATGTCAGATCATTGTGGTGGTGTTTGCGGTGAATGCCTTCGCGCTGAAAATATTGCAGCGTGTCATGCATAAAACCCATGTTCCATTTAAAGCCAAAGCCAAGACCGCCCGTGCTGGTCGGCTTTGAAACACCGGGGAATGCGGTTGATTCCTCAGCGATGGTCATGATCCCCGGATGTTGACCATAAGTTTCATGGTTCATGCGTTGCAGAAACGAAATCGCTTCTAAATTCTCACGACCACCATATTGGTTTGGAATCCACTCGCCCTCTTTGCGCGAATAATCCAGATAAAGCATCGAAGCCACAGCATCAACGCGAAGCCCATCAAGGTGATAACGTTCCAACCAGAACAGAGCATTGTTCAAAAGGAAACTAATAACTTCCTTGCGGCCAAAATTGAAAATCGCTGTGTTCCAATCGGGATGGAAACCTTGGCGCGGATCGGCATGTTCATAAAGCGCCGTGCCATCAAACTTCGAAAGACCATGCTCATCGGTCGGAAAATGCGCAGGCACCCAATCAAGGATAACACCAATACCAGCACCGTGCGCTCTATCCACAAACCGCGCAAACCCATGTGGATCACCAAAACGCGATGTCGGCGCAAATAGTCCAGTGGGTTGATAACCCCATGACGGATCATAAGGATGCTCACTGATCGGTAAAAGCTCAATATGCGTAAAGCCCATATCCTTCACATAACCAATCAACTGATCGGCCAACTCATCATAGCTCAAAAATAAATCGCCGTTTTTTTTACGCCAAGAGCCCAGATGCACTTCATAGATGGAAATTGGCATGCGCCTTTTGTCGGGCGCAATGCGCGATTCCAAATAATCACCATCCGACCATTTAAAATTATCGGTGCGCGTAACGCGTGAGGCCGTGTTCGGGCGTAACTCAGCGCCAAAACCATAGGGATCACATTTAAGCGGCAAAAGTTTTCCCGCCTTATCGATCAACTCATATTTATAACCTTGGCCCTCATGTGCAGCGGGCACGAAAATTTCCCACACCCCCACATCCATGCGCTTGCGCATCACATGGCGGCGGCCGTCCCATGCGTTGAAATCACCCACCACAGAAACCCGTTCGGCGTTAGGGGCCCATACCGCAAAATGCACGCCATCAATTCCATCCATTTTCAGAGGATGTGCACCAAGCTTGTCATAGAGGCGCAAATGATTGCCCTCAGCCATGAAATAATCATCTTGCGGCCCAAGAACCGGGCCAACGGAATAGGCATCCGTAACCACCCATTCGCCGCCCGCATTCGAACAGGCAAATTGCAACACTTGGGCTTTGGTGGTTTTAATCTGGCCTTCAAAAAACCCGGCATCATGGCGACGGGTCAGTTCGCCTAAATTCTGGCCATCAGCGCTCTGTGCGACAACTTTCTCAGCACCCGGTATGAAAGCGCGCGCAATCCAAGATTTGCCAGATGTATGCATACCCAAAATTTTAAATGGATCAGCATGCCTGCCATTAACAATGGCTTCGATTTCAGGGCCGCTGGTTTTCCACTTCGGTTCGGCCATTCCGTTTCGCTTTCTGTCCCGCCTTATGCGACGGGTACATTCCAAATTTCCCTAGCATATTCCCTGATCGTACGATCCGAAGAGAACCAGCCCATGTGAAGCGTATTCTGAATCGCCTGATACGTCCAGTCTTTCTGATTACCCCAAAGTTTGGAAACTTTGTCTTGGGACAATGCGTAATCATCAAAATCTGAACCGACCATAAAATAATCGCCATTGTATATGGAATTGATAATCGGCTGATAAAGGTTTGTGTCGCCACCAGAAAAATCACCCTGCCCCAAAGCTTGCAAAACACCCCGAAGCGCTGGTGACGATTCGACAACAGCATGGCCATCGACCCGCGCGCGGCGTTTGGCTTCCACCTGCGCAGCAGTCAGACCGAAAATGAAAATATTATCAGCGCCTACATGCTCGCGCATTTCGACATTGGCCCCATCCAGCGTACCAATCGTAAGCGCACCATTCAGCGCAAACTTCATATTGCCGGTGCCTGATGCTTCCATGCCAGCGGTTGAAATTTGTTCTGACAAATCAGTGGCCGGGACGATCACTTCTGCCATGCTCACATTATAGTTTGGCAGAAACACCACCTTCAATTTATCACCAACAGACTTATCATTATTCACAATCTGCCCAACGTCATTGATCAATTTGATAATCAACTTGGCCTGGAAATAACTTGCCGCCGCCTTGCCCGCAAAAATCTTAACGCGCGGAGCCCAATTGGTTTTCGGGTTGGTTTTGATCGCTTGGTAATGCGCAATCGTTTCCAGAATATTCAAAAGCTGGCGCTTATATTCATGAATACGTTTCACCTGCACGTCAAACATCGCCTGTGGATCGACCTTCACATCCATGCGCGACAAGATAAGATTGGAGAGTGCAACTTTATTGCGCAGTTTGATGGCCGTAAATTTTTCAACAAATTGCTTCTCGCCAGATTTTGGCGCAGCGCGAACAATCAGTTCGGCATTATCTAAAGACTCTTTGCCCGCTGCATCCGCGAGCAATGCCGAAAGCTCGGGGTTGACACCATGCAACCAACGACGCGGCGTAATGCCGTTGGTTTTATTATTGATGCGACCGGGGTACAAGAGATTAAGATCGTGGAACACACTTTCTTTCATCAAGCTAGTATGCAGTGCTGAAACGCCATTAACGCTATGCGATCCGGCAAAAGCCAATTGCCCCATGCGCACGCGTTTTGATCCATGCTCATCAATCAAGGAAACAGATGATATAAATTCAGCCGATGCATTGGTTTTCAAATTGCGCGCCCGCACAATCAATTGATCATTAATCGCGTAGATCATATTGAGATGGCGTGGCAATAATTTTTCGAACAATGGAAGAGGCCAGCTTTCTAGTGCCTCAGGAAGCAGGGTGTGATTGGTGTATGACATTACGGCCTGCGTGGTCGTCCAGGCCCGCTCCCATGGCAGATTGTGAACATCCACCAACAAGCGCATCAATTCTGCAACTGCGATTGCCGGGTGCGTATCGTTGATTTGCACAGCAACCTTATCAGCCAGATTCGTGAGATCAGGATATTGTTGCAAATGCCTGCGAATAATATCTTGCAAAGAAGCCGAGGTGAAAAAATATTCTTGTCGCAAACGAAGCTCTTGTCCCGCTTCCGACGAGTCTGATGGATAGAGAACCCGGGTAATCGTATCAGCGCGTGTAGAGCTGGCAAGTGCAGCCGTAAAGTCGCCCGTGTTGAACGCCTCTAAACGAATAGGATCAATGGCCCGCGCTGACCAAAGCCGAAGCGTGTTTACCCGCTTGCCGCGCCAACCCACCATCGGCGTGTCAAAAGCAGTGGCCAAAATAATTTCACCAGGTTGCCAATTTGCGTGAGGCAAACCATCGTTTACGGGCTCAGATGAAACTGAACCGCCAAAGCCAATCCGGTATGCAGCTTCACGGCGCGGGAACTCCCACGGGTTGCCGTTCTCTAACCAATCTTCCGGCAGTTCAATCTGCCAGCCATTCGAAATCATCTGGCGAAACAGGCCATGATTATAGCGAATGCCATAGCCATAAGCTGGAATGCCAAGGCTGGCCATGCTTTCCATAAAGCACGCCGCCAAACGCCCAAGCCCACCATTACCCAATGCTGCGTCAGGCTCAAGCGCTTCTGTCAAATCCAAATCAACGTCAAGACTCGCAAGTGCTTCTTCAAAATTTTTCGTCAGATCAAGATTGCTCAAAGCATCGCGAAGCAGACGGCCGATCAAAAATTCGAGCGAGAGATAATATACCCGCTTGGCCTTGGCCACATAAGCTTCGCGCGTCGACTCCATCCACCGATCGATAATCCGGTCACGCAACGTTAAGATTGTTGCGTTCAGCCAGTCATGATGTTTAGCAACGGTTATATCTTTGCCAATTGAGTAATTGAGTTTCGCCAAAATTTGAACGCGCAGTTTCTCGACTTCTGGATATAATGCGATTTCGACCGACTTTAATTTTTCAGCTTTTAAATTCATTTGCCCCAAGACTCGTTATTAAAATAGTTTTCTGCAACATTTCAGAAATGCGATCAACCCGCAAATTGTCCTATCTTTAATGCTCTGGCGCGGGCGCTTATTCACATCTAAGATTTACTTATGTCGTCAACCGCAACTCTGCTCAATCAGCGCGCCCACGGGGCTGTAAAATTGTCACTTAAATCCGGCGGTATCGACCAATTGCGCGAAGCCGGAGCCGCCAAAGTGAGATTGCCGCCCGGCGCGAACCTTGCTTATTTGATCAACACAGCTGGCGGCCTGGCGGGTGGTGATCAATTTTTCTATGAATTCAATTTGGCAAAAAGTACAGCCCTCACGGTCACCAGCCAATCAGCCGAACGTGTTTATCGTACATTGGGGCCAGCTGCTAAAATCAGCTCATCAATTCGCTTAGGGCCAGATGCCCGGTTCAATTGGCTTCCGCACGAAACGATACTATTCGACTGTGCGAGTTTAGAGCGGCAAATCGATATTGATATGGCTGAAAAATCTCGGTTTCTGGGGCTCGAAACGACAATATTTGGCCGAGAAGCCAGCGGTGAAACCATCAACTCCATATACTTTCGCGAAGCATGGAATATCAAATATGGTGGCAAGTTAATTCATTCTGACATCATCAAATTGGATGGAACATTACCAAGCTCAAAAGCAACATTGGGCGACAACCGCGTCCTCGCCACGATCATTTTGATCGACCCAAGTGCAAATATTGACTTAGAAAAACTGCGGGAAAAAATCGGGCCTTATGGCGGTGTTTCTGCTTGGAATGGCAAGCTTGTTGCAAGGTTTCTCGCGAAAGATGGAATGATCTTGAAAAAAGCAATTGTTTCGGCATTGTCTGTGTTGGCCAGCCCAACAGAGCTGCCTAAAACTTGGGCGCTATGAGGAAGACTTATGCAACTAACGCCGCGTGAGAAAGACAAACTGATTGTGGCCATGGCCGCTATTGTCGCCCGTAAAAGACTAGAGCGCGGCGTGAAACTCAATCACCCTGAAGCAATTGCGCTTATCACTGAATTTGTGATCGAAGGCGCGCGTGATGGCAAAAGCGTTGCTGACCTGATGGAAAATGCCGCTCATGTTGTGAGCAAGGCGCAAGTGATGGACGGTATTTCCGAAATGATCCACGACATCCAAGTGGAAGCCACATTCCCCGACGGCACAAAGCTTGTGACCGTGCATCATCCGATAAGGTAGGCCAACATGATTCCTGGTGAAGTCATAACCAAAGCGGGCGACATCGAATTGAATGTTGGTGCCAAAACCGTCACGTTGCAAATTGCCAACACAGGCGACAGGCCTATTCAAGTTGGTAGCCACTATCATTTTTTCGAAACGAATGAATCGCTGAGTTTTGATCGTTCACAAGCTCGGGGCATGAGATTGGATATTGCGGCTGGAACAGCGGTACGCTTTGAACCAGGGCAAAAACGCGAAGTCACATTGGTACCGCTAGGCGGAGCAAGAAATGTTTACGGGTTTCAGGGCAAAGTGATGGGTAGTCTAGAAAAGTGAGATAATTTGATTTTTCCCCTATTTTATCATAAACGGGGAATGGAGGTTAAAAATGGGAATGTATGAATCAAAAATTTCCGAGAAGGGTCAACTCACAGTCCCTGTCGAAGTCAGGAGGAAGCTTGGCATTGCCGGTGCCCAAAAACTAGTATTTCGGGACATGCCAGACGGTGGTGTAGAGATTGTTGCCAAAAAAAAGGGTTTGAGCGGTTTAAAAGGCCTGTTTGAAAAACCAGCGACAAAAATCAACGAGGATGAGGAGATCATGGCCACCGTATGGGAGCGTAATCGGCCGAATAGAAAGGGGCCTAGGCCTTGAAAGGAATCGATAGCAGCATA
The DNA here is from genome assembly GCA_964244805.1 of uncultured Aestuariivirga sp. GTDB lineage: Bacteria > Pseudomonadota > Alphaproteobacteria > Rhizobiales > Aestuariivirgaceae > Aestuariivirga. The sequence continues at coordinate 2,113 of CAXTKN010000119.1, read as the reverse complement.
TTGCTTCGTTACATTCTTGAGGACGATCCCGTTTGGAACAAGTCAGCTACAAAGTTCATAGATGAGAAGTGTACCTTTGAAGATCCAGCCTTCGTAAATATCGTTGTGCTTGTCGAAGTGATATGGAGTTTGCGTCGTCAAAAAAATTACAGCAAGGATACGATCGTCGCTGTTATTCGCAACATGTTGAATTCTCAAAGCCTCGTGCTGGATAGAGAGGCAGTCGTAGCAGAAGCATTGGACAAATTCGAATCCGGCTCAATTGGCTTTTCCGATTGCTTGATTGCATGCCTTAACGAACACGCAGAGGCAAAACCTACATATTCTTTAGATAAGCACGCAATAAAGATGGGGGTGTTCGCCCCAATAAATAGGTGAACCATGGTTACTATTTCCCGCGCCACTTATGCCCAAATGTATGGCCCCACTGTTGGCGACAAGGTGCGCCTGGCTGATACTGAGCTTTTCATCGAGGTCGAAAAAGACTTCACCATCTATGGCGAGGAAGTGAAATTCGGCGGCGGCAAAGTGATCCGCGATGGCATGGGCCAGTCTCAGGCCACCCGTGCGCAGGGTGCAATGGATACGGTCATCACCAATGCGCTCATTGTTGATCATTCAGGGATTTACAAAGCGGATGTGGGTTTGAAAGAAGGCCGCATCGCCGCCATCGGCAAAGCCGGCAACCCTGATACACAGCCGGGTGTAACCATCATCATCGGGCCATCGACTGAAATCATCGCGGGCGAAGGAAAAATCCTGACTGCTGGCGGCGTTGACAGCCACATCCATTTCATCGCCCCACAACAATTGGAAGAAGCGCTCTATTCCGGCATCACGACGATGTTGGGCGGCGGCACGGGGCCTGCTCATGGCACCTTGGCCACCACCTGCACGGGCGCTTGGCACAC
>CAXTKN010000119.1:0-1102 GCA_964244805.1 uncultured Aestuariivirga sp. | reverse complement strand
ACCGAAGGTGCCGGTGGCGGCCACGCGCCCGACATCATCAAAGTGGCCAGCCTGCCAAATGTGCTGCCTTCTTCCACCAATCCGACAAGACCTTATACGATCAACACAATTGCCGAACATTTGGATATGTTGATGGTCTGCCATCACCTATCACCGCGCATTCCTGAAGACATCGCATTTGCCGAAAGCCGCATCCGCAAAGAGACCATTGCCGCTGAAGATATTTTGCATGACATCGGTTGTTTCTCAATGATCTCGTCTGACAGTCAGGCCATGGGCCGCGTGGGTGAAGTGATCATCCGCTGCTGGCAAACCGCGCATAAAATGAAAGTTCAACGCGGCGAATTGATTGGCGATAGCGGCAATGATAACTCGCGCGTTAAGCGCTACATCGCCAAATACACAATCAACCCCGCCATCGCCCATGGCCTGTCACATGAAGTTGGATCAATAGAGGTGGGCAAGCGCGCTGATCTGGTTTTGTGGTCGCCAGCTTTCTTCGGCGTGAAGCCGGAAATGGTTTTGCTTGGTGGTTCAATTGCCGCTGCACCCATGGGTGATCCCAATGCATCAATTCCAACACCGCAACCTGTGCACTACCGCCCAATGTTTGCGAGCTTCGGAAAGTTGCGAACGAATTCTTCGGTGACCTTTGTATCGCAAGCGGCCCTTGATGCAGGACTGCAAAATCGCTTGGGCACTGCAAAGAAAATGGTGGCCGTTAAAAATACCAGAGGCGGAATTTCTAAAGCTTCAATGATCCATAACAGCGCCACACCAAAAATCGAAGTGAACCCCGAAACCTATGAAGTCCGCGCAGATGGTGAATTGCTGGTCTGCGAACCGGCAACGAGCTTGCCGATGACGCAGCGGTATTTCTTATTCTAATGGCAATTCGCGGCATCAAACATATCAGACTGAGTGAAGCGCCTGGCCAAGCGACTGATGCAATCACGTTGGATGCGCAAGACCGCTCGATCAGGCGCAAGCTGATCAAAACCGATAGCGGCAAAGATGTTCTCGTCGATCTGCCACTCACCGCCTATTTTGAAGATGGAGATCATCTTGAACTAGAGGATGGCACTTACCTTGAAGTCTGCGC
>CAXTKN010000118.1:0-8132 GCA_964244805.1 uncultured Aestuariivirga sp. | reverse complement strand
GCATTGGCGTGGCCGTCAAAGCCTTCATAGGTTGCAAGGGCGTGGGCATGCTTGGCGAGGTCAGGATATCCCTTGCTGGTGACATAAGCGATGGAATTGCGCTTCAAGAAATCAAACACCGAAACCGCCGAAGCCGTGCGCGCCCAGCCGCTGGTGGGCAGCACGTGATTAGGGCCAATCACGTAATTGCCGAGCGTGGTGGGAGTGTGTTCGCCCAACAAAATTTCGCCAGCGTGTTCAAGGCGACCGAGATAGGCAAAGGGTTCCTTCGACAGAACTTCCAAATGTTCGGCCGCATACTCATTGCAAAACGCAATGGCGTCTTCTTCATCGCGCGCCAAAACGATGCCACCAATCGGGCCGCTTAACACAGTGGAGGAATACGAAACGCGCTGCGCGCTCATCTGCTTCCAATAATCTGGAATGGCGGCCAGTGCCTGTTCGGCCACGCGCCTGCTCCAAGTTACGAGATATGCAGAGCTATCAGGGCCGTGTTCAGATTCGATCAAAAGATCGAGCCCGGCAAGCGCACCGTTTATGCTATCATCTGCAAATATGATGACCTCGCTGGGGCCCGCGGGCGAGCCAGTATCCAAGACATGCGAAACCAAACGTTTGGCAGCTGCAACCCATGGGCTTCCGGGGCCGATAACTTTGGCAACTTTGGTGATGGTCTGTGTGCCATAGGCTACGGCAGCGATACCTTGTGCACCGCCGGCTTTAAACACTTTGCTCACACCCGCCATGCGTGCTGCCACCAATGTGGCGTCATCGATTTTTCCATTGGGGCCGGGTGGTGTGATGATCGTTACATCTTTCACGCCAGCCACATTTGCTGGAATGGCAGTCATCAAAGCAACTGAAGGAAACGAACCTTTGCCGCGGGGCACATAGCAGGCCACTGATGGAATTGGCCGTGAGCGATCCCCGGCAAATGCGCCGGGCCTGATTTCGTGCAGCCACATTTCTTCGGGCATTTGGTCTTGGTGGAATTTGCGAATGGAAAAAGCCGCAAATTCCATGGCCTCGCGCACTTTAGGATCGAGCGATTTTTCGGCGGCGGCAAAATCAGCTTCTGTTGCTGCAATCTCGGAGGCTTGCACAGGTGCTTTATCAAACTCACGAGCAAAGCGGGCCAATGCTTCATCACCTTCGGCGCGCACAGCATCAATGATTGGTCGCACTTTCAATTCAAAAGCTGACAGATCAGTCTCAGTGCGCTGATGGAGTTTGGCGCGTTCGGCGGAAGTAAGTTTGGCCAATTCGTGGAAATTGATTTTAGGGGTCATGAAAATTCCAAATCATAAAGAAGCAAGCGTGCCACCATCAACGGGAAGACAAACGCCAGTAATGTAATTCGCGGCCCCAGAGCAAAGAAAAACACTTGCACCCACAAGGTCAGCCAATTCTCCGAACCGCTGCATGGGTATATTGGCCAACATCGCCTGTTGCCATGCGGCGTTTTGGTAAAAATTTTCAGTCAGCGATGTCCGGAAATAACCGGGTTCTAATGCATTGACCCTGATGCCAATCGGTGCCCATTCCACGGCCAGCGAACGCGTCATGCCAGCAAGGCCTGATTTTGACGAACCATAAGGAACGGCTGTGGGAATGCCGCGCTCGGAGGTGAGCGAGCAGATATTGAGAATGGCACCGCCATTCATCAACCGTGCCGCCGCTTGCGCCACGAAGAATGCCCCTTTTAGATTAGTGTCGAGAATACGGTCCCACAGCGCTTCTTCAACATCAAGCGAGGCGCAGACTTCTTCGACACCAGCATTGTTAATGAGGATGTCAAGACCGCCGAGATGTGCTGCAGCCTCAGCAACGCCTTTGCGACAGCTGTTAACGTCTGATACGTTGATGTTCACAACAGCGGCTTTGCGGCCCAATTTCCGAATTGATTGAGCGCAATCTTCTAGCGCTTCGATGTTTCGACCTGCAACCGCCACATCTGCTCCCGCTTGGGCAAGCCCGATTGCAATGGCGCGCCCGATGCCACTGCCAGCGCCTGTGACTAAAGCTTTTTTACCGCGCAGCGAAAACAGTTCCATTGACATGACTTGACGTTCGCTTGAGATTTCTTACAAGTCAATACTTACCAAAAGGACGCACAATGCCAACCATTCTCATTGACCCTCTGCCGCGCACGCTGGATCTGATCTGCGATTCTGTGACGCGTGCAAAACTTGAAGGCCTTGGGCGGCTTGTCATACATGAAGATGGCCGCATGCCTGATGAGATGGTCGATAAATATTTGGCCGAAGTGAGTATCATCATGGGGCAGACGAGGCTTCCGCGCGAGCGCCTGCAACGCGCCAAAAATCTGAGAGCAATCATCGATGTTGAAACCAATTTCACGGATGCCATTGATTATGACTATTGCTTTGCCAATGGCATTCATGTGCTGACGCCTGCATCAGCCTTTGCTGACGCGGTTGCTGAATCTGCACTTGGTATGACCATTGATCTGGCGCGCGGTATTACCAAGGCTGATCGTGATTTTAGGCTTGGGCGTGAAGCTTACGGGCTGGACGGTAATGTTGGAAGCTTCAGTCTGCGTGGGGCCTCGGTTGGTCTTATTGGCTATGGTGATCTTGCGCGTTCGTTTCACAAATTGATTGCGCCGTTTCATTGCGAGGTCAATGTCTTTGATCCTTGGGTGCCAGATTATGTGTTGGAGAGGGCAGGTTGCAAATCTGTTGGACTGAACGCGTTATTGTCGCAAAGTAAAGTGATCCTCGTATTTGCAGGCGTCACGTCTGAAAACCAAGGCTTCCTTGGCCACGCAGAACTTTCACTGATCAGAAGCGATGCTATATTTCTATTGATGAGTAGGGCGGCTGTTGTGGATTTCCCAGCCTTGATTGAATGCGTGCAGCAGGGAAAATTCAGAGCTGCAACGGATGTGTTTCCCGTTGAGCCCGTAGCCAAAGATGATCCTATACGCAATGTTGAAGGATTGTTGCTTTCGGCCCACCGCACAGGCGGCATGCCCGAAGCCTTGTTTGAAATTGGCAGGCAAGCCGTGGCCGATGCTGAATTGATCTTGAAAGGTTTGCCACCTGTGGTGTGCCGCAAGGCCTTGCCCGAAACCGTAAAACGCTTTCGTAGTAAGCCAGTTGATATGACTTGAAATCTGTGTAGTTTAGAAACGGGAGTTTAGACGTTGAAGTCACACACCATTATAAATCGATATGCCACGAGGTTGAATTCTTTCAGAGTTAACGCTGCGCAATATTGGCCGGGCAAGAATGGCAAAATCACAACATTCGATGTGCTGGAACGTGCTGCAAAAGTGAAGGGCCTTTCGGCTGTTGATCTAAATTACCCAGATCATCTCGAGGGCCATACAGAAAGCGAAATTACAGACAAATTACATAGTCTTGATATTTCACTCAATGGCTTTGCAATGCGTTACTACAGCAATCCCGGCTTTAAGATCGGGGCCTTTACCAACCCCGACGAAAAAGTGCGCCGTGAAGCCATTGATCTGACCAAAAAGGGTTTGGATTCATTGGCCAAATGTTGCGGCAGCTTGATGACCCTTTGGATGGGGCAAGATGGTTTCGATTATTCCTTCCAAGCTGACTATGATCGCCTGTGGAATTATACAATTGAAGCCATTCGTGAAGTTGCAGAGCATAATCCGGCAATTGACATCAGCATCGAATATAAACCAAACGAACCGCGTTCCTTTAGTCTGATGCCAGATGTGGCCACAACATTATTGGCCATCAAAGAAGTTGATCGGAAAAACACGGGCGTGACGCTCGATTTCGCCCATGTGCTTTATGCCGACGAAATGCCAGCTTACGCGGCAACATTGATACAACGTCATTCAAGATTGCTCGGCGTTCATTTGAACGATGGGTATGGCAAGCGCGATGATGGCTTAATGGTGGGTACAGTGCATCCTATCCAAACCATTGAGTTGCTCTATGTGCTCGACCGCATCGGTTATGATGCTGCAATTTATTTTGATACGTTCCCCGACATTACTGGCCTTGACCCTATTGCTGAATGTTCCGGCAATATTGCGGTTGTGGAGGCGATGAAACGCGTGGTTCAAAAATTAAAAGAGAATAAGTTTCTTGCCGATGCAATTTTGAAGCAGGATTCACTGACCAGTCAAGCTATCATACAGGGAGCGCTTTTTGGAAATTAATGCACAAGCCAAGCGGCGAACATGACACCAATATTTGATGTTATCGTATGTGGTAGCCTGCATCTCGATATCGTCGTTAACTCGCCACATCTGCCGCGGCTTGATGAAACAGTTGCTGGCACCAGCTGGAAAAAAATTTGTGGCGGCAAGGGCGGCAATCAAGCCGTTATGGCAGCCAAAGCAGGCGCGCGCACAGCGATGATAGGTTGCGTTGGTGATGATGATTTTGGCCAAACCCTAATCGCCAATCTCAAGGCTAGTTCCATAAACATTGATCATGTTTCCGTTGATGCTGATCATGGAACGGGGATGAGCTTGGCAATTGTTGAACGCTCAGGCGAATATGGGGCCGTGATTGTGTCTGGTTCAAATTTGGCACTATCCCCAGAAACGGCAGCTTATGCGTGGCATAAACTAGGTGGCGCAAAGGTTTTAGTCTTGCAAAATGAAATCGCAGAAGCCGTCAACGTGGCAGTGGCTAAGGCGGCAAAAATAGGTGGCGGGCAAGTTGTGTTGAATGCCGCGCCAGCTCGAACGATTTCCGAAGAACTGCTTGATTTGGTTGACGTGCTTGTCGTGAACCGCGTTGAGGCTGAGATGATGAGTGGGACTATGGTGAACGACAAAGTTTCAGCTTTGAATGCTTTGCCAAAGCTCGCGCGCATTGGACAAGATGTGATCATCACACTGGGTGGCCTTGGGCTGGTGTTTCAAACCAAAGCCGAGACCTCGCAATTTATCGAACCTCACAAAATTTTCGTTAAATCCACACACGGCGCGGGTGATTGTTTCATCGGTGTATTAGCGGTTGCATTGGCAAATGGTGCCGACATCAGCGTTGCGTGCACGAAGGCCAATCAAGCAGCGGCGAAATTTGTTTCGGGAATAGAGTTTTAAATCTCCCATGCCTGGACTAGCTTGAAACGATAACCAAAAGGTTGTTCCGCATTGCATCGTCAACCCATAATCTGCCTTTGGTGAAAGCCGTGGATGTGACTGATCATCATCTGAAATAGACAGGGAAATGAGAATGCCGAAAGCAACCGACAAAGCCATATCTGAAGATTCAAGCAAAGTTGTAACGGATGCAGCTGGTAAAATGCTTGAAATGCAAACCGAGACATTGAACAATCTTGCCACACAGTTTGTTAAAACCGTAAACTATTCAACACAGGTCAACGAAATTGTGGGCCGTAAAATTGTTGATTTGAGCACTCAGCAAAGTGCCGCCGCAAGTTCTGCTCAAGAAGAGTTCAGCAAAATTGGTTCTGGCGCAAGCTTGCCGACTGATATGAACGCACTCGCCAAGATGCAGCAGCAATATGCTGACGTCGCCATGCGCCATTGGACAGAAACCGCCAAGCGCAACGCAGAATGGTCCAAAGATCTTATAGCTCGGATCATGGATGTATCATTGCCCAAATAAGTAGTGGCACCGAAATATTTTCTTCGCTCCTGAGGCGTCGAGATAACAAAACGAAATCTATTTCTAACAAAAGGAAGTTTGATATGAATAAAGTTGTATTGAAAACTGCAATTGCTCTGGCCCTTTTTGCTTCAGCATCGACACATGTTTTTGCAGGTGACTGCCCGAAAGACCAAGCGACCACGGGTGCCTTTTTGCCAGGTGAAACCAAGGCGAAAGATGTGACCGATGATGTGATTTCAACCGTTGATCTCTCATCCAAGGGCAAGGCGTTTAAAGGCTTCATGTTGCGCGTACGCAAACTTGTTGTGCAGCCAGGCGGGATTGTTCCTTTGCATAAGCATGATATTCGCGCCGCCAATATCTATATCCTCGAAGGTGAAATTACCGAGTATCGCACAACTTGCAAAGTACCATTGGTTCACAAGGCAGGCGACGTAACTGCGGAGTTCGGTGCTGATCTTTCCCATTGGTGGCGTAACGATTCAACTAAGCCAACGATCATTCTATCTTCTGATTTGCTGCCGCCAGAAATGGTCAAAACTCACGAAATGATGTGATTTAAAAACTCGATCACGCTCGCCGCGCGGATTTGCGCGGCGAGTTCACGGAAACGTTCCAGAAAAACTACATTGGTGATTTGCTTCGCGCGCAAGATTCTGGCCTTAGTCCTCACGAGATCATATGTCTCGTCACTGCGTGCGACATGAAGCTGAAACAAAAATTCGATCAAAGGTGATGACATGCACAAGGTAAAATATTTGAATAAGTTGACGATTTTGAAGTTGGCTTTACTCGCGTTGAGTTTGAGTTTCGTTGAGCCAGCGGCCGTCATGGCAGAGTCTGTGACTTTGACGGGCAATGGCTTGATCCACACGCGCAGCGCCTATTCAGTTGAAGAAACGGCAAAGCGGATCAAGGCCGATGTTGAAACCAAGGGCATCAAGTTCTTTGCAACAATCGACCAAGCCAAACTGGCAAAGGACGCCGGCATTGAATTGCCACCATCAACAATGGTGATGTTTGGCAATCCGCCTTTGGGCATTTTGTTTCTCACCTCTCAGCCAGATAGCGGCATGGATTGGCCGGTACGGGTTTTGGTGAAGCAAGACAAAGACGGAAAAGTTTGGGCGGTTTATCAAGATTGGAAATGGGTGGCAAAACGCTACGGCATCACCAATCGTGACGAGCAATTTGCCAAAGCGACAGAGGTGGTGATGTCAATCATGTCATCGATTGCCGATTGTAAGAAAGTTGCTGATTGCAGCGAATAGGAGACTGATGTGAGTGCGTTGAAAACTGAGATTAAAGCGTTAGGACAGACCGTTCTGGTGTTGCAAGGCGGCGGCGCACTTGGAGCCTATCAAGGCGGCGTGTATCAGGCACTGCATGAAGCAGGTGTTGATCCTGATTGGATTATTGGAACGTCGATTGGAGCGATTAACGCCGCCATTTTGGCTGGCAATAAGGTGGAAAATCGCCTCGACCGGCTCCGCGAATTTTGGAGCCGTGTTGAACAGAAAGATATTTTTGGCGTGCCATCGCAATGGCTGGGAAATATGGCCCGCAATATGCACACAATCGGCATGGGCTTGCCCTCTTTTTTCCGTCCAAACTTATCAGCTTTTCTCGGGCCGCATGTTCCGCTTGGTGCGGAAAATGCGGGTTATTACTCAGTTGATCCACTGCGTGAAACGCTTAACGAACTTATCGATTTTGATGTTCTTTCAAAAGGTCAAACACGACTGACTGTCGGTGCATCATCGGTGCGTAAAAGCGAAATGCGTTATTTTGACAGCCGCGATATGCCGTTGGCAATTGAGCATGTTATGGCATCAGGTGCATTGCCGCCTGCTTTTCCAGCCGTGCGTATTGATGGCGAGCTTTATTGGGACGGCGGCATTTTATCCAACACGCCTGCTGAAATCGTATTTGACGATAATCCCAGACGCAACGCGCTTGTGCTTGCTGTTCACATCTGGAACCCGGAGGGCGAAGAGCCGGAAACCATGTGGCAGGTGATGAACCGCCAAAAAGACGTGCAATATTCAAGCCGCGCCACGTCGCAAATCAAGCGCCAACGCCAACTCCACCGCATGCGCCATGTGATTGCCGAATTGGGCAAACTGATTCCGGAAGATGTGCGCAAGACTGCCGCTGTGAAAGAGCTCACCGCTTACGGCTGTATCACGCGGATGCACGTGGTGCGATTGCTAGCGCCAACGCTGCCCAATGAAGATCATCTGAAGGACGCTGATTTCAGCCCTGACGGTATCAAACAACGCTGGGAGGCGGGCTATCGTCACACGCTTGAAACACTTGAAAAGGCACCGTGGCGCGCTCCCGTTGAAGCCACTGAGGGCTTTATCCTGCATGATGCGTGTGGTGGCAAAATGATGGAAAATGCGCAGCCTGTTTAGTCGGGCATCTAAATATTGAGGGAGACTTCGACATGGATTTGACGGGCAAGACTGTTGTTATTACCGGTTCAACATCTGGCATTGGGCTGGGCATTGCACGCGGCATGGCCAGCGCCAA
>CAXTKN010000117.1:6759-8146 GCA_964244805.1 uncultured Aestuariivirga sp. | reverse complement strand
GTTGTAAAACCAAGTTTATTGCCAGCCCGATAAAATATCTACACGTCACGGCTAAAATTGCCGAGCCCGTTATTGCAGGTGCGATCTACACCTGCCCCATGCACCCGCAAATTCAGCAAATTGGCCCTGGCACCTGTCCGATTTGCGGCATGGCGCTGGAACCTCAAACGGTAACGGCAGATAGCGGCCCCAATCACGAACTCATCGATATGACACGTCGCTTCTGGATTGGCCTTGCACTCACGCTTCCGGTCTTTATCTTGGAAATGGGTGGCCATGTGACAGGCCTCACCATGTTGCTGGGGCAACAGCTTTCCAATTGGATTCAATTGGCATTGGCCACACCCGTCGTGCTCTGGGCGGGTTGGCCATTTTTTGTGCGTGGCTGGCAATCGCTACAAACCCGTAATCTTAATATGTTCACCTTGATTGCCATGGGCACAGGGGTCTCGTGGATTTACAGTATCATCGCCACAGTTGCTCCCAACATATTCCCTGCCGCATTTCGGCAAATAGATGGTGCTGTCGAAGTTTATTTTGAAGCGGCGGCTGTGATCACGGTGCTGGTCCTGCTGGGACACGTGCTTGAACTTCGTGCTCGCGATCAGACATCGGGTGCGATCAAAGCACTCCTCGGACTTGCACCAAAAACAGCACGGCGGTTGAACGCCAAAGGGGATGAAGAAGAGGTATCGCTCGATCTTATCGCTATAGGAGATCATCTCCGCGTCAAGCCCGGTGAGAAGGTGCCAGTCGACGGTGAGATCACGGAGGGGCGTTCGTCGCTGGATGAGTCAATGGTAACGGGCGAGTCCATGCCGGTTAGCAAAGATATCGGTGCAAAGGTGATTGGCGGAACATTGAACGCCAGCGGCAGCTTTGTGATGCGGGCCGAAAAAATAGGCAGCGAAACCATGCTGGCCCGCATTGTCCAGATGGTTGCCAATGCACAGCGCAGCCGTGCGCCTATTCAGCGCATGGCAGATCGTGTTTCAGGCTACTTCGTTCCTGCAGTCATTGCTGCCGCAATTCTGGCTTTTGCCGCGTGGTCAATCTGGGGACCGGAACCACGTTATGCCTATGGATTGGTCGCCGCCGTAGCTGTTCTCATCATCGCTTGCCCTTGCGCGCTGGGCCTCGCAACGCCCATGTCGATTATGGTAGGCGTAGGGCGTGGTGCTCAGTTGGGTGTTCTCATTCGGGATGCTGAAGCCTTGGAGCTCATGGAAAAAGTCGATACGATTGTGATCGATAAAACAGGCACGCTGACAGAAGGCAAACCTTCGGTCACCGCAATCGTCACCGCTGAAGGCCAAGATGAAAATGAACTCTTGCGTTTTGCAGCAGGTGTGGAGCAGGCCAGCGAACACCCACTGGCAGCAGCTAT
>CAXTKN010000117.1:0-6659 GCA_964244805.1 uncultured Aestuariivirga sp. | reverse complement strand
ACAACTCCGCAGGCACTCACCGCATTGCGCGATGCGGGTATCCGCATCGTCATGTTGACGGGAGATAATCGCATCACGGCCGACGCCATTGCAAAACGCCTTGGCATTACTGAAGTGGAAGCAGATGTGCTGCCCGATAAGAAAGCAGATGTCGTAGCCAAACTCAAATCTCAAGGCCGTGTTGTGGCTATGGCGGGCGATGGTGTGAATGACGCACCAGCCCTTGCCGCCGCTGATGTAGGTATTGCCATGGGAACTGGAACTGATGTCGCCATGGAGAGTTCTGGCATCACCCTGTTGCGTGGTGATTTGATGGGCATCGTTCGCGCCCGAGCTCTTTCCATAGCCGTGATGGGCAACATTCGACAGAACCTGTTTTTTGCGTTCATCTATAACGCAGCAGGCGTTCCCATTGCCGCCGGTGTTCTTTATCCAATCTTCGGAATTCTGCTCTCGCCCATGATTGCAGCGGCAGCTATGGCTTTGAGTTCAGTCAGCGTTATTGGAAATGCGCTCAGGTTGCGCGGAGCATCTTTGGGGAATTGAAGCCACTCCCCCCGAAACCTGAAGTCTAAACGCTGCGGAAATAGAGGCATAACGGTCGCAACAAAAACCCGATAACGAGTGTCACGAGTGCGCCCCCAGCCAAAAGCAAGTTTAAAGGCAAAAGAGCAGGCTGGATTTCGAGAAGATATACCGGAACAGCGCAGCACGTAAGGATGATAACCGGCAACCAAGCTTCAACTGCGTGCAGCGCGCCAGGCAAACCGGAAATTGATATTTCAGCTTTCAAGAACGCCGATGCCAGTAAGCTCAACATTAAAGACAGCAAAGCGACCACCATGAACAACAGTTCAGATGAAAGTTCGATGGGTTGAATTGCCAATCCACCAATGAACACAGCAATGAAAGCTAAACTTGTCAAAAAAGCCGCACCCACTCCAGCTGCTTCACCGATGGCCAAGCTTGCTAAAACAAACCCTGCTAAAGCGCTTGATATCAGCACGATCAGAACAGACGATTTGGTGGTTTGTTGTTGTTGATTAGTCACCAGAGAGGGGTGGGCCACAGTCATGCCCTGTTGGAAAAGGATGCGTGCAAGGGATGCATTGGTTTCACCCTGAACCGGTGTCACTTCGAGGCGGTACACATTATCACCAGACAGAAACAGTGTTTTCAGCCTCGCATCCAGCTCCTCCAGATTTGGCTCTTCTATTGCAGCCAGTTGATTAGCGCGGTCATGGAGTCCGTTGAATCTGCCAAAAATGCGATTTTCAAATTCGATCACTTCGGCGTTGGTGCTGGTGGCGGATAGCAACGCCAAACTGCGCCTGAACTCGTCTGCTGCTTTGCGCAATTCCGGGCGTGTTGCGGGCTCTGCAGCAATATCACTCAAACTGTCCTGCAATGTTGAAATCTGGTCGCGCAAGTCATCCGGTGTTTGAGCAGCCAAAGATCCAATCTTCGGAAACTGATCTTTCAACGGTGCGAGCGCTTGTTTCTTTGCATCTACATCTTGCGGCAAAAATGCGCCTAACCACCGCACCGCTTTGGCTTGTGGGATCAGCATTAATTTCAGCAGCGCTTTCTGGGCTTCATCAAGGTTTGCGGCCACAATGTTAACAGGCTGGCTCGCCGAATCTTGCAAAACTTTAGACTTCAAAACATTGGGCGCAATAAACAGCCCAGCACAAGCCGCAACCACTAATGTGAGCGTCAGAAGCGCTCTTAATCCTCGCCAAACTTTATTCTCGAAAACTGCACCGAGCAACGGCACAATCCAATCTTGCGCTCGCCAATCAATCGGCCTGCCGGAAAGCCCAATGATTGCTGGTGCAATCATTAGGCTTGCAATGAAAGATACTAAAATTCCGATGCTGGCAGTCGCAGCCATCAAAACGGAGGACCTGCCCCCCAAAGCCAAAAAACCCATCCCCACGGCAATGCCGATGGCCGCCTGCCAAGCAATGCCACCGCCCTGTTTTTGCGCGGCAAACATAATGGCAGTCTCGGTAGAGCGACTTTCTGACATGGCCTCAACATTTGCAAACGCAGCACGCGCTGCCATAATCAAAGCGCTGAAACCAACGCCGACATAGAGGGGCCAAATTGCTAACACCAGTGACGGCATCGCAACGCACGCAAACACTGTCGCAATAGAAATTCCCGCAGCGATGGGAAAGCCAATCATGGCGATGAGATTGCCTCGACCTAGCACCGAAAAAAGCCCCATAAAACACAACAGACCCGCCATGAAAATTGCTTGTACCAAACGGTTCTGCGGAACAGTCTGCGGCACAATCTCGGCTGCTTTGTGAAGCGGGCGCTCGGCCGCAACATGCGTTGCTTTGTCTTGCTCAACTATCTTGAAATTTTCTGCCAAAAACGCATCTACACTTTCAGCTTGGCCATTTTTTGGAAGAACCAGCACCAAAGCCGAAGTCGGAGTTGGCTCCAGGTTCAAGCCAGCAATTTGTGTCCAATCAACGGGCTCATTTGCGCCCTGCATCAGCGCCTGCAAAGACTTCGCCGATTGCGAAAACAACTCGTCGAGACCTTGCGGATCGCGGCCTTGTTTGATCGTCGCCGAAACTTCGTTGACCAACGTCGCCAGACTTTCTGCACTTGGGGCTTCGGCAATTGCCGAGAAAAGTGGACGTAACGACAGAGCATAGGCAACACGCGTATCGATCTCGGCTTTTGAATAATACAAAATAGCGTGGTCGTCGTAATAACTTCCGGTACCGGGCGCAAAGACGAGATCAAATTTATCTTTTTGAGCCTCCAGCTTTTTGACCAACATCTCTCGCACTTGGCCCAAAGCTTGAGGATTGGTATTGTTCAAAGTAATGGTGATGAGAGATTCCAGATGGGGAAAATTCTGATTTAGAGTTTTCATGTTTTCTGTCGCCACCGAATCCACCGCGAATTCGAATGGGCGTTGATCGACAGTTGAAATTTTTTGAACAGCGGCATAACTCGCCAATCCGATGATGGCGCACCAGGTTAAAAGAATGAAAGTTGCATTGCGGTACGCAACACGCGCGATTTTCGCGAAGATGTTGGGTTGAAGTCGTTGCGGCCTTTGTTCAGGACTATAATCTTCAAACAGTGTCTTTCTTGGAATGCGGTCCATTAGCTTGCCGCCTGTCCTCGCTTACGCCTTTGATAAGACACAAAACTTACAGGTAACATCAACAAATAAAAGCCAGCAATAATCGCCAGCGACTCCCAGGGATATGCAACCAAAAACAAAACCCCCAGAGCCATCGCCGCCAGAAGCGGCAACACCACCTCACGCGGAACCCGCGCTAATGTCTTGCCAGAAAAAGTTGGCACACGGCTCACCATGAGGATGGCGATTACAACCACAAAACCTGCAATAAATTTTGCGTGGTCATGGGCATCCGTATAAAAACCAAGGAACTGATAATAGAACGGTGAAAGCGCCAACAGCGCACCAGCCGGTGCAGGAATACCCGTGAAATAAGCAGCGCCCCAGCTTGGCTTATGCGGGTCATCCAACGCCACATTAAACCGTGCCAAGCGCAATGCAGCTGCAATGGCTAGCATCAAGCACACCACCCAACCAAAAGTCCTGAGACTGCTGAGTGCGCTGAAATAAAGCATCAGCGCCGGTGCCACGCCGAAATTTACAAAGTCCGCCAGCGAGTCGAGCTCTGCGCCAAAGCGCGACGTGCCGTTGAGATAGCGCGCCAACCTGCCATCCATCGCATCAAGTACGATGGCGACGATGATAAAGCTGACTGCAATTTCATATTTCCCTTCAACAGAAAATCGTATCGCCGTGATGCCGCTGCAAAGTGCCAGCAGCGTCAAAAGATTTGGCAAAAGAAATCTGATCGGCACGGGCTTAAACCGTTTGCGTTCGCTATCTTGGGGCAACATATCAGACATCAGTCTTTGCGGCCATTTCTGCTCGGTCCCAGTTGGCTCAAATCAGCCAAAACCGTTTCGCCCGCAACAGCGCGTTGGCCCAAACAGGCCAAAGCCGCAACGCCCTTTGGCAGATAAACATCCACCCTGCTGCCAAACCGGATCAAACCAAACCGCTGGCCTGCTTGCAAGCTCGTGCCTTCATCAACAAATTTCACAATACGCCGCGCAATCAACCCTGCAATTTGCACAACGCCAATTTGCACACCAGAAGCAGTCTGCAATGTCAGGGCTTGGCGTTCATTGTCTTCGCTTGCCTTATCAAGTTCAGCATTCACAAACAGCCCCGGCACATAGGTGAGTTTTGTGATGCGCGCAGCAATTGGGCTGCGGTTTATGTGCACGTCAAACACATTCATGAAAATGGAAATGCGGGTCATCATCTCGCGCGGCAGATCAAGCTCTGGCGGAGGGATAACACTTTCAATGGCACTCACGCGGCCATCGGCGGGCGAAATCACCAGACTATCTCCGAGCGGTGTCACCCGCTCAGGGTCACGAAAAAAGTAAGCGCACCATGCCGTCAGTACCACGCCAATCCATGCGATGGGTTGATAGCCGAGCCAAAACAACAGCAGAGTCACACCCGCAAAAATAGCAATGAAACGGAAACCCTCGCGGTGGATCGGGGCAAATGAACTGGTGACGCTTTGGATAATCGACATGGGCACTCTGTAGCGGGTTTGACCGGGTAATGAAATCAATTCGTTGTCGCCTTATAACAGCAAAAAGCCCGGTCGTGGGTCAGTCTGGATTTCGGCTTTTAACACTTGACTGGAAGTGGAAGGCCTATCCCTGAGTGGAGGCAATTGACCCACAGCAGACAAGCCCGAGGTTGTCGTTCGTCATTGTAAATGAACTAGAAACATATGGATTGTGTCATTCTGTCGATTGTGCTTTGAAGACTTTGCCGGGAGTGAGATACGCGACGAGGTGAGCAATGGCGCTACATCCAATAGTGGGTACGTGGGCACTTGATTCCATTCAATATGAAGATGCTGCGTCTGGTGAGCGCTTCGACATGTATGGTGACAGGCCAACTGGCTATATCATGATCAATGCGGACGGGTACGCCATGGCTCTTATCGCTGATAGTACACGTAAGGTGCCCCAGAATCTGGGCGACACGGCAGCCCTTTTTGGCAACATGATGTGCTATGCTGGCCCTTATCGGCTTGTCGGCGACAACGAATTTATCACCAGCGTCACAGCTGCATGGCATCCGTCGTGGATTGGCACCGAGCAAGTGCGTTACTTCGATGTAAAGAGCAATATCTTGACGATTACGACCGCGGTGCAGACGCATCCCAATTTTCCAAGACGCATAGGACGGGGGATTGTTATGTGGCAAAGGGCCAGTTGACGCGTCGTGCGAGGGAATTTGCAATCGAGTTTGCTCGCTGTCCAAGGACCAGAGCAAACGATGAAAACTTGGATGGACAGACAAAGTCAAGTCTATCATGTCTGAAATAATCGCAAGAACGGACGCATCGTTGACACCACAAGACTTGCATAAATGACCCAGATCAGACTTGATCTAGATTAGCGTTCTCTCATTCAGTTGAGCATTTTGTCGTTTGATGTATACAAGAGATCATGGAAGTAGAGTTGATTCAGATTGGGGCTGATACTCCGGGACAAAACAACGTTTTGCGTGTTCTTAACTTTGAAGGCTTGGGGCACGGCCCTAGTGTCTATCTTCAGGCAGCTCTTCATGCTCAGGAAATGCCTGGAGTGGTGGCGCTTGATCAGCTAATTCCCAAGCTTCAAAAGGCTGAGCATGAGGGACGTCTGGCCTCTAAAATAACCGTTGTTCCATGGGCCAATCCCATCGGGCTGTCACAGGCTGTTTTTGGCAACAATCTTGGCCGGTTTGACATGAATTCCCGGACGAACTTCAACCGCAGTTTTCCCAAACAACTACCGCACCATCTTGCAAATTCGTCGGTGGTGGAAAAACTGAAAGCAACACTCTTGGGACTCGCCGTCACGGCTGATATCGTTTTGGATCTCCATTGTGATGACGAAGGTCCGGTTTATCTTTACGCTCCGGAAGGGATGCTGGCGGGAGCAAAGATTCTCTCAACTGCTCTAGGTGCCGTAGTAATTCTCACCTATAAGGTGGCCGATGGCCGCACCTTTGATGAAGCAGTGTACTCTCATTGGTCTCGGGCTATCGGAGGCGGAATACCAGGGGACAAACTGGTTTCAACTATCGAGTTTCGTGGCATGATGGATGTGTCCCAGGCGTATGCTGCAATAGATTCTTCAAACTTATACCGGTATCTCATCGCTGTCGGAGCTATCCACGGTGAGGAGGCTCGATTTGACGCCAACGATCCACTCGTTCGCGATGAGGCTTTAGCCGAGCTGATCCCCACGCCGGTATCAGGAGCAGTTCTTTATTGCGTCAATGTAAACGATCAGGTGTTCGCTGGCCAATGTGTAGCCAGAATTTTAAGTGAAGCCGGAGACCCTCAACACGAGATTTTGGCGCCCGCTAACGGTATCGTTGTGACAAGAAGAGAACGACGGTTCTTACGCAAGGGCGAAGATGTGCTAAAAATTATTCGCTTCGAACATTAGAATAGTCTTGGTTCCATAGCTTCTTTTTAGAGATAATGTGGAGGACATTAAGATGTCCGAAGCTGGCGCATCACAGCAAATCACAGGTCCGAATTCTACGTCCGCAATTCAGCGCA
>CAXTKN010000116.1:2169-8179 GCA_964244805.1 uncultured Aestuariivirga sp. | reverse complement strand
CCCTCTACCGCTTTTCCTTCATCATCTTGCCGAATTTCGCTTCAGCCTGCCCTGCCGTATCAACATCCAAACGCACCGTCAGCAAGGTGCGACCGTCTTCGAAACTCTTGGTATCAAACACTTCGCCACGTTGATAGAGCCAAGCGAGGCCCTTGCCGTCTGATGGATCGATGGTGATGTTATAAAGCGTTGATGACTTGCCAAGGCGGTTTTCGACAGCATCCAACAATCGGTCAACGCCGTCGCCCGTGAGCGATGACACCAGAACCACGTCCTCGCGGCGCTGGGCGATGGCTTTGCGGTTGGCCAACTCTGTCTCATCCAGCAAATCAGATTTATTCCACACCTCGATGATAGCACTACGGCGTTGCTCATCAATGCCAAGCTCTTCAAGCACTAGCTTTACATCTTGCGCCTGCGCCTCGGTTTCCTTGTGGCTGATGTCACGCACATGCAAAATCACATCTGCTGCCAACACCTCTTCGAGTGTGGCGCGGAACGAGGCGATGAGTTTTGTCGGCAATTCAGAGATGAAGCCCACGGTATCAGACAAAATGATCTTGCGCCCACTTGGCAGCGAGATGTTGCGCATCGTTGGGTCAAGCGTTGCAAACAGCAAGTCTTTGGCCAAGACATTGGCATCGGTCAACTTGTTGAACAGCGTAGATTTGCCAGCATTGGTATAACCCACCAGCGCCACGATTGGATAAGGAATGCGCTCCCTGCCCTTGCGGTGCAGATCACGCGTCTTGACCACAGTCTCAAGCTCACCCTCAATCTTGGTCACCCGCTCTTGGATCAAGCGCTTGTCCATTTCTAATTGGCTTTCGCCGGGGCCGCCTAAAAAGCCAAAGCCGCCGCGCTGCCGTTCCAAGTGGGTCCATGATCTGACGAGGCGCGATTTTTGATAATTCAAATGCGCCAGTTCGACTTGCAGAATACCTTCTTTGGTGGTGGCACGTCGACCAAAGATTTCGAGGATCAGGCCTGTGCGATCAAGAACCTTGCAGCCCCATTCGGTTTCGAGGTTGCGCTGTTGAATAGGTGAAAGCTGAGCATTGACAACAACCAGTTCGACTTTCGTTTCTTCGACAAGCTTGGCGATTTCCTTGGCCTTGCCGCTGCCGATATAGAGCGCCGGATTTGGCTTCAACAATGGCGCTATAACCGTGTCAACGATTTCGAGATCAATCGCTTCGGCTAGACCAATGGCTTCATCGAGTTTGCTCTTGGCATCACGGTCGAATGAATTAACGAGGCTACGTGATTTGCGCTCGACGTGAAGAACGATAGCCCTTGTGGCCACCGGTCCTTCCATTTGCAAATCAACACCACCGCCTGCCTTGACGTGTTTCTTAATCGTCACGCGCCTTGCGCCTCATCATCAAACAGGCTGATCGGCCCGCCGGGCATGATCGTGGAAATGGCATGTTTATAGACCAGCTGCGAAACGCCGTCGCGGCGCAGCAGCATCGAGAAATTATCAAACCACGTAATGATGCCCTGAAGTTTCACACCATTCACCAGAAACACGGTAACTGGCATTTTGGTTTTGCGAAGGTGATTGAGGAAAGTGTCTTGTAGATTCTGTTGTTTTTCTTGCGCCATAATGTGTTCCGCTTGTTGTTCTGTTATTGGGGGACGTAGCGATTACGAACCACATACCATAAAACTTATTGTGGCAAAAGCATGCTTTGCTCAACTTTCCTCATTATCTTTGCCAGTCAAGCCCAACATCTTGATTTTACGGTGCAAAGCTGAACGTTCCATGCCGATAAACGTTGCCGTGCGCGAAATATTTCCACCAAACCGAGAAAGTTGGGCACTAATATAATCCCGCTCGAAAGCATCGCGGGCGTCACGCAGTGGCATGGCAAGCAAATGTTCACCGCCCAAACTTGGTGCTGCAGAGGAGTTGAAAGCATCTGAGTTGAGATGTGCTGTTGTAATTTCCTCTGAAATATCGCCCGAAGTCACAATCATCACGCGTTCAACATTATTGCGCAATTCGCGAACATTGCCGGGCCATTCGCGGGTTTGCAGCATCGTCATGGCATCAGCGGCAAATTTTTTATAGGGCTGGCCTGATGCTGACGAATAAGATTTTGCGAAATAATCAATCAATTCTGGTACATCTTCGCGCCGCTCATGCAAAGCTGGAACACGAATAGGAACCACGCCGAGGCGGTGGTAAAGGTCTTCTCTGAATTTTTGCTCTATTATCATTTGCGGCAAATCTTTCGCGGTCGAAGTGATCACGCGTACATCGACCTTCACCTTTTTGACGCCGCCCACACGCTGAAATGTTTGATCGACCAAGACCCGTAAAACCTTTGCTTGAGTTTCAAGCGGCATGTCAGCAATTTCATCAATGTAAAGCGTTCCGCCATGGGATTCTTCAAGTGCGCCGATGCGTAAAGATTGTCCCGCCGTTTCAACACCAAATAATTCTTCTTCCATGCGCTCAGGTGCCATCGATGCTGCACTCAAAACGACAAACGCTCCATTTGCCCTAAGCGACAAAGCATGGAGCGCACGCGCCGTCATTTCTTTGCCAGAACCCATTGGGCCTGTGATGAGAACACGGCTGTTTGTGGGTGCAATCTTTTTCATCAATTGCCGCAACTGGCGCATTGCAGCTGAATTTCCAATGAGGTCTGCATCAAGGCCCGAGCGACCTTTCAACTCACTGTTCTCGCGGATCAAGCGCGAAGTTTCAAGGGCACGACCAACAACCAAAATGAGCCGATCAGCGTTGAATGGCTTTTCGATGTATTCATAAGCACCGCGTTTGATTGCCGCCACAGCGGTTTCGATATTGCCATGACCTGAAATAATAACGACCGGCAGTGTTGGATGGAGTTGTTTAATCTCTAAAAGCAAATCCAACCCATCCAACTTTGAGCCCTGCAACCAAATATCGAGAATAATCATCGAAGGTTTGCGTTGTGCGATTTCAGACAGAGCCGCATCAGAGTTATGCGCAAGTCGCGTCTCATAACCTTCATCTTGCAGAATGCCTGCAACCAATTCGCGAATATCGGCTTCGTCATCTATGATTAAAATATCAGCTGCCATGGTGTTCCAATTTAAGCCAGTTGCTCTGTTAAACTATGGTTGGGTGCGAAAAAGAGTGTGACACTTGCGCCCTGCCCGCCCGGCGCATCTTCAAGGCGCAGTCTTCCGCCATGCTCTTCCATAATGCGTTTGACGATTGCGAGACCAAGGCCAGTGCCTTTTTCACGCGTTGTCATATAGGGTTCAGCCAAACGGTTACGATTTTCCTGCGGCAGGCCAACACCATTATCGATCACGGCAACATATGGCATATCATTGCCAATTCCAGTGATAACATCAATTCTACCATGTTCAGACTGATCTTCGCGGGCTTCGATTGCTTCGCGAGCATTTTTAACGAGATTGGTAATGGCTTGCGTGAGAAGCCTGCGGTCAAATGAAAACTGCAACGGTGGCTCGGAAAGTTTCAAGTTAATTTCAATGTCATCTGCTGACACGCGTTGCAAAACAGTTGCATCGCGCACCACGTCGTTAAGGTTGTTAGGCTCCGGTACAGCTGAAGGCATGCGCGCAAAAGAAGAGAACTCATCAACAATTCGGCCAAGATCTCCGACCTGCCTAATAATTGTGTCGGTGCATTGTTCAAACACCGCCTTGTCTGACGTAATCTCTTTCAAATACTTACGTTTGAGGCGTTCAGCGGAAAGCTGGATTGGAGTGAGAGGGTTCTTAATTTCGTGCGCAATGCGTCTAGCAATGTCTGACCATGCAGAGTTCCGCTGTGCGGACACTAACTGGGTAATGTCATCAAAAGTCAAAACATAGCCATGCTCAGTTTCGTCCCCACGCTCCGTCGTGATGCGCACGATAAAACTGATGTCTTGATTGTTGATCTTCATATCAACCTGACCTTCAGCAGCTCCAGAAGGGCGCGACAGGGCCAGTGCATAGATTGGAGCCATGTCAGGAAGTTTATCTTCGATTAGCTGGCCTAAAAACTCTGCCTCTGGTCTTCCCAGCAAAATTAATGCCGAACGATTGATCAGTGAAATGCGGTGGTCTGGATTAATCCCAATAACGCCAGCACTAACACCTGCCAACATCGCCTCTGTAAAGCGACGCCGATCATCCAGCTGTTCATTTGTTTCCACCAACTGATCTTGATGAAATTTGATTTGGTCAGTCATCATGTTGAACGTTCGCGAAAGTGTCATCAAGTCACCCGGGCCGTCGATTACATTGACCTTGGCATTAAAATCTCCCTTGGCAACTTCCCGCGACGCTGTGAGGAGACGCACGATTGGAGCCACAAGACGATCTGAAAACCACATGCCCGCCCAAATCGAGGCCAGCAGAAATATCAGCGCGACAACCGCATAAACAGTTCCAAATGTCAGTTGCACGCCCACCCGCTGTTTGAGCAGCTGATCATACTCCGCCTTCGCATCTCGGGTTTTGGTGAGTTGGTCAATCACCACCGGTGACACAATTCTGTAGATGTAAAGAAAGTGCGACGGATAACCTTGAAGTTTTATGAGAGCACGAACCAAGTTGCCTCCGCGACCTGGTTGCAAAACGACCAATTCGCCCTTGTCGGCTTTCTCGATTGCTTCAGGTGGAGGAGCGATGAATTTAATTCGCTCATCAGCAGTAACATTGGCTTGTATCTGTTTTGTTGAACCATCAAATACATAAGCCGCTGCGAGGTTACGAAGTGCCACATGACGTGCAATCCGTTTAAGATATGTCGGGCGATCATTGTTAAAGTCGCTAAGTTGCTGAACCAAGTCGGCGGCAATGTTTGCTGTATCAGTGCGGGTCGCCTCCGAAGCATTTGTCAAATATGCGTCGGCAACTGTGCTTGCCGTGTCAACAATCGCTCGTGTCCGATCCGAAAACCAAGTGTCAAGACCACGATTAAGTGTGACGGTCGCAAAAACTGCAACTAAAATGGCTGGTACAAGTGCGATGATGCTGAAGAGCGAGATCAGCCTTATGTGAAGACCCGTGCCGGCTGTTCCACGTCTGCGCTCCAAGAGGAGATGCAACATTTGTGCGCCGATCATTATCAACATCAGTATGACCAAGACTGAATTTGCCAACAAAAGATCGTAGGTCAGTTCACTGGTCGGTTTTATTGGTGTGGCACCTGTCAGCAATAAAAAAGTGGCGAACCCTGTTAGTGTCCCCACGATAACGAGCGTCAGTGCTGCCCAGCCAGAAAGGCCGCGCAGTCTGGCAGTTACGAGTCGTTCTGGAGACTTAGACATTCGGCAATTATGCCCGAAACTGTGGCATAAATTCAACAGTGCTGTGGTAATTAGGATACTTCATTACTGATTTGATAAAGCAAAAACTAAAGAAAACCCCTTAACGGTTTGATTTCGCGTTCTTTTAACTTAGCCCGTAAGGTATTTCTGTTGATCCCTAAAACATCGGCAGCCTTCAACTGGTTGCCCCTGGTTGCCACTAAAATTGCACGGAGCAGCGGCGGTTCAATCTCGGCAAGGATGCGTTCATACAACCCGTTGGGGGGCAATTTGTCACCAAAATCAGAAATGTATTTGGCAAGATGTTGCTCCATAAAATCGGAAATGCGATCGATCGATCCCACCACTGCCTCAGGAGAGCCTGTTAATTGATTGCTTGCCAATTCCCGCTTTACTGAATCTTGCGAAATCGTATCGTCGACTTCCATGGCTATCAGACGCTTCACCAAGTTTTCGAGTTCTCGCACATTGCCCGGCCAGCGCTGAGTCTTAAGCTCCTCCATTGCGGCTGGTGACATGTCTTTGTGTGGCAGGCCTTCCTGCGTGGCGCTTTCAAGGAAGTGCCTTATCAAATCGGGAATATCTTCAGTCCGATCTCGCAACGGCGGCAGACGAAGTGGCACCACATTCAGGCGGAAGAAAAGATCTTCACGGAATTGGCCTTGAGTAATAAGATGCCTTAGATCGCGGTGAGTTGCAGCGATTATACGGACATTTGTCTT
>CAXTKN010000116.1:0-2069 GCA_964244805.1 uncultured Aestuariivirga sp. | reverse complement strand
AGCCTTGCAATCATGCGGTAAATTTCCTGCATAGCCGCAGATCGTCCAATGATTGGCAGGCTCTCGCCGGCCTCGATAACCTTTGTTGTCGTTTTTACCGATTGGTCAGCGGCACGACCTACAGTCTGTACAAGCACATTCAAATCGAATGGCTTTGGAAGATAATCGTATGCACCCAATTCGGTGGCACGTATTGCCGTCATAATAGTGTTCTGCGCACTCATCACAATCACAGGTAATTTGGGTCTGGATTTTTTGATCCGTGGCATGACGTCGAAAATATTTTCGTCCGGCAGCACCACATCGGTGACCACAATATCACCCTGTCCTTCAGCGACCCATCGCCACAAAACATTAGCGGTGGAAGTTGACCTAACCATATAACCAGCACGCGTTAGCGCCTGGGTTAAAACAGTGCGTATCGCACTATCATCATCAGCTAAAAGAACAGTTTTAACATTCATGATTTAGTTTCCCTGATTGGGTTTTGTGGTGTGCGCAGAAGTGGCAACAGGACTCGAAATGTAGTGCCCATATCCCGGGACAAACACTCAACGACACCACCGTGGTCAGCTACGATCTTAGCAACCAAAGCCAGGCCAAGCCCTCTGCCTTGCGGTTTGCTGGTCACAAACGGGTCAAATATATGAGGACGCAATTCTTCAGATACGCCCGGGCCAGTGTCGTGAATGCAGACCTCTAACGGCAAGGAGACCCGCTCGGCTGAACCTGGTGTCGACAGTTTCATGCCCGGCTTGAAAGCCGTTGTAAAAATTATCTCTCGGGAACTTTCTGTATTCTCAAGTGCTTCAGCGGCATTTTTCGCTAGGTTTAAAAACACTTGAACGAGTTGATCGTGATTACCGTTTACGGCTGGCAGTGACGGATCATAATCCTCTTTCAAAACCACATCAAACTGTGAACTGGCTTGGATCAATTGTTTCACCCGGTCGAGCACGACATGAATATTTATTGGTAACCGCTCAAGGGGGCGCTCGTCGGAGAAAACTTCCATTTGATCAACCAGATCACGGATGCGATCCGTTTCATCGCAAATCAAACGAGCAAGCGGACGATCCATCTCATCCAAAGTCGGTTCAAGTAATTGCGCCGCCCCCCTAATTCCTGAAAGTGGATTTTTGATTTCATGAGCCATCATCGCGGCCATGCTTGAAACAGCACGTGCGGCGCCTTGATGGAAAAGTTGCGAATCCATTTTGTGCGCCATTGACCTGCGCAACAACATTACCATAACAAAACTTTGATCATCAGCTATAAAAGTCGTTTGCAAATCAACCGTGCGTTCGCCGCCCCAACGTGGTGTGCCAACGCCGATTGCATATTCATTCACAACACCGCCAAATTTACGCACTTGGTCAACCGCTTCCAAAACCGGACTCGCGAACGGAACTATGTCTTTCAATTTTTGACGTTGTAGTACTGACATGCTGCCCTGAAAGAAATCTTCAGCTGCGGCGTTGACGATGCATATTTGATCGTTGGCATCGAGGATTAATAGAGGATTGGGCAGCGTATCGAATATCGCACGCATGCTGGGTAAATTTTCACTGTTCATGCAGCATCACCCAGTTGATCACGGTAGAGTCTATTAATACCTGCTTTCACTTTTTGATTATCGTTTTCGCGTAACAATGTAGCGCGCAAGTGTTCGGCAGTTTCTTTGCTTATAAAATTTCTCTGGTGAAGTCTCAAGATTGTCCAGCCGAGATGTTTTCTGAATGTCCTGTTTCCCAGTACCTCCCCATAAAGTGAAAGCGTTTCCATGTGCTGGGTTATTAGGAACTTATTTTCAAGTTCGAGTGGTGGCTCGCATTCCCCAGAGCCCTTGGCCAATTTCTGAGCTATAACCCCCGGCCACCAAGGTCTTCCGTAACTGCCACGACCAATCATTATCCCGTCAGCACCCGAAGCTGCCATCATTGCTTTTGCATCCTCAACAGTTTGGCCATCACCATTCGCAATCAGCGGAATTTTTATTGCATTGCGCACCGCGCGTATCGCGTTCCAATCCGCTTTGCCGGTATAGAATTGGCAGCGCGTGCGGCCAT
>CAXTKN010000115.1:0-8263 GCA_964244805.1 uncultured Aestuariivirga sp. | reverse complement strand
CCCCAACGTCGTCTTCTTGAGCTTGCAAGACTTGTTGAGTGGTGGCTTGGATTTTTTTGACCCAAGTGTGGAGAGTAGAGAGAACCAGCCGCTTGGCAATCTTCACAATCATCGCAACGCATGACCTATTCATAAAGTTTCTTATGATCGCTTTCGTCATTGGTTTCCACTGTGCAAAGCGTTGGGGTGACAGCTTGCAGTGCTTCGGCGTCTCTGGTGGGCATGGGAAAGGAATTCATGAACACCGTATCGCTATCAGCCTTGGCTAGTGTTTTGAACTTGAAAAATAAACGATGATATTCTCCCCATCTAATCTTGATCTGAGAGTCCTTGAAATTTTGGGCCGTTGTGTTGTGAACCGTGAGTGTTATTTCTTTTCTTTCATTGTCAATGGTTTTCACATCCCATTTTATGAATTTAAAAATGTCAGCTGAACCGCCGTTACACGAAACCTCGGCATAAGCCAGATTTGGCAATGTTATGGCAAAGGCAAACGCAAAAAATGTTTTCATCTTTTTCTCCATCCAAACACCGCATGCACATTAGTATTGGCGCGACCAAAATTAAAGTACTAGGTTTGGGACATATCTGAACCTGGCTTGTTCATTCACTCTGCGTCGTTCCATGTCGAAATATTGAAATGGAGAAGTCTTATGACCAAAACCCCATTTGTCCATTCGGCCCTGATTTTGTTACTTCTCACAGCACCGGCCCATGCAGACGGGATTGATGTGTTGCGCGGGAAATTTGCTTTTGATTGGCTTAATGATCCTGCCAAAGCAAAATGTGTTAGAGTAGAGGGGAAATTACTGGGTGAGTTCAAATCGGCGCGTTATCATTGCGATTTGAAAGCGAATTCCAATTCTTCCTCAGGTGCGAGCAGCCGCACTTGCACGCAGATACCGCGCAACAAGGAATATCTTATCTTTGATACCAAGCGCGCTTGCGATGAAGAACGGGATACCCAAGCTTCAAATGAGTAAAGTCAACATCATTCACTGACCAGATGGCCAATCAAAGGACATGATCATTTTACCTTCTAAAGATAGCGCTTGCCGTGCGGTGAGCACCATGTTGCAGTAAACGCCTTCAACCTTTGCATCCTCGCCATAGAGTGGTGCCCCATTGGCATAGACCACTTCGCAAGTGGCATCGCGCCATGGAATCCAAGCCGTTTGCACTTCGCGCAAATGTTTTGCCTCTGCTTCATCACGAGCTTTTGTTAGGTCATCTACTTTTTTTGAGCCTGCTGTAGTTTTTTCTCGGTAGCTCGCATTTAAACGTGCGTCCCAAACTTCACTTTCCCGACCATAGCACACCATCATTCCAATTGTCCCGCCAGTGTCATTCTCCAAGCACGCATCTGCGACGATGCCGATGCAGTTTTCAGCCGCAAATTTCGGTTTGCTCTGTGCAGTGGCTTCAAGATAGGCTTCAGGCCCGGTTTTCTGCTCGTCCTTCGCCTCGTCAGTTCCTGGCGCTACTTTCTCAGCTTCTTTTTGCTGCCGCGCATTTAGCTCTTCGCCCTTGGCGTCAACAAAATCGAGACAAGCCTTCACGGCTGCGGCATCATTGGCAGCATAATCCTCAGTTGACTGCTCTGCGGCCACACTTTCGTGAAGTGTCATTTGCGGGAGGCTGAGAACAAACGCAAAAATGGCAAGGGTCTTTAAAATGCGAGTCATGATTTTGCTCCTGAATTTTATGTGCCTTTGGATTAGCGCGCCCGACCTGAACCAATTCTGAACGCGCAGCCGAGCGGAGACTCATCTTTAGGGCTTAAAGTGTCTAACGACCAACATTTGATCTAAGCCCAGTTCTGCTGCAATCTGGTGATTGATGGACTCCTCAAAACCAACTCCAGTGAAGCTCAATCTTAAACGGCCCTATAAATGGACAGTTTTTCGCCAGATTCGCTTACTTTCATCGCATCGGCGGACGGCACGATCAGATCGCACTCTGGCAATCATGTTGGCGTTTGTGGCGGGTTCGGCGAATGCTGGCGGATTTATTCTATTTGGCAGTTACACATCACATATGACGGGATATCTGTCACAGGAGGCAGACCAGCTGGTGCTGCGCAATTACGTGCTGGCGTTGACCGCGATTTTTGCAATTGGACTGTTTACGTTTGGCGCGGCAGTATCTGCTGTCGCTATCAATTGGGCACGAGGCTATCAGCCGCGATTACAATATATTTTGCCATTGGCGCTTCAAGGATTTGGCTTTTTGCTATTTTCTCTTATTGGCCGAAGTGAAAATTACAGCGGTAGCGACCATCTCGTTGGTTTGGGTCTATTGTGCTTTATCATGGGATTTCAAAACGCGACGATCACCAAGATTTCGCAATCCCGTATCCGCACAACGCACGTCACTGGGATGGTTACTGATGTCGGCATTGAACTGGGGCGTTTTGTTTTCAATTATATGTTCGAGCGTCCGCGTATTTCAGCAGATAGACAAAAACTGTTTCTCTTGCTGCAACTGCTAGGGATGTTTTTCTTTGGTGGGGTGATAGGTGCGTTTGGTTACGGACTTATTGGGCTGAACTTTTCAACTGGCATCGGCTTGTTGCTGCTGTTCACTGCGTTCGTTCCAATTGTGTTTATGAAACGGAAATAGTTTTAGCCCTCAACCTCCATTCCCACCACGATCAGCACCTGATAATCCTGCTTATTGCATCCCCCCACGGGCGGCATGACGGCGCCGGGAAATACGGGGAAATTTTCCTGGTCAGCGTGTTCAGGCGTGCAAGAATTTGCGGCGGCAGGCGTATAGCGCGCCGCGCGGCAGCCGAGGTGGGTTACGTCATAGAGCGTGGCACCATGGTCCAGTTCCCAATGTTGGATGCCGTCTGCGCCTTTGGGGTGAACCGTCAAAGTGGCTAAGGCATCACGATTTCCCGTCACCACATATTTGCCAGGAACAATCGGAAATGTGGGTTGCTCCATGATGAGGCCATGCTCTTCAAGCCACCAATCGGTGTTGTCAAACTTCCAGCCGCGCGGAGCAATCCCTCCCGCCTCTTTCAAACTGGAATAGCCAGTTAGCCTGACGCCGCGCGGGCCCGGATCAACTGGCCACAGGCCCCAAGTTTCGGCCCCAATGCCAGACTTGGCCGTGGGTTCGCCCAGCGCTGCAATGTATTGGGTGGGGATGCGCTTGATGACGGTTTCGGCGGGAGAGGAATGAGTCATCAACAGAAACGCTACGACTATCTGCGATAACCGAAATACCTTGTGCATGGCTGTCTACTTTCTTAAAATCGCTCTTTCAACGGTATTTAACACAATTTGGTTCACGTTTGTGCGCTCTGGCTAATCCCTGAGGTTTTGATAAAGTTTCGATTTTAGGGGATTCTCGAAAATGAAAGCAAAGTTGGTTTTGGGAATATGTTTTATGGTGATAGCACCCAATCTCGCTTTTGCTGAACTCTGCGATAACCCTGTTACCCAATCGGACATGACTTATTGTGCGGGATGGCAATTCAAGAAAGATGATGCAGGACTAAACGATGTCTATGGCCGCCTCAAAGAAAACTATGCCGAAATTCCAAATGCTAAAACTGCACTCACAAAGGCCCAGCGGGCATGGGTAGCGTTTCGGGATGCAGAATGTAAATTGGAAGCGGCGGGCGAAGAAGGCGGATCAGCGCAACCGATGATTTACAGTCAATGCCTGTCGCGGCTCACTACGCTTCGCACCGAGCAATTGCAAAAACGATTGGATTGCCAGGAGGGAGATCTTACCTGCATTGCGGCAGGCGACGCCGCAAACTGATATGCCTACCTCCCTGACACGACAGCATTTTCTGTTGGCACTCGCCATCGTTGCAATATGGGGCAGCAATTTTGTGGTGATCAAGCTGGCACTTAATCACCTGCCGCCGCTGCTGTTTGCAACGTTGCGCTTTGCGTTGGTGGTTTTTCCATTGGTGTTCTTGATCAAGCGCCCGCAAGTGTCTCTGCTCAACCTCGCAAGCTATGGCGTGCTGATTGGCGCTGGGCAGTTTGGACTTATGTTCATTGCCATGAAAGGTCATATCAGCCCTGGCATCACCTCGCTGGTCATACAGTTGCAGGTGTTTGTGACAATTGGAATTTCGGTTTTGCGTGGCTCTGAAAGATTGAAGGGCTATCAATATGTTGCGCTCGGATTGGCGGTTCTGGGGCTTTCCATCATTGCAATTAACGGCGGAGGCAGCGCAACTCCACTCGGGCTGTTTCTGGTGATTTGCGCTGCAATCAGCTGGGGCATTGCTAACATCATCAACCGCGCAGCAGGCAAGATTGATATGCTGGCCTATGTGGTGTGGGCCGCGATATTTGCTGTTCCACCGCTGCTAATTTTGTCATTGATCTTTGAAGGCTGGCAGGCGGATTTGAAAGGTTTGCAGCAAGCAGATTTGATGTCTTGGGCGGCAGTGATTTGGCAATCCGTGGCCAACACCATGTTTGGTTATGGCGCTTGGGGGTGGTTGCTGTCACGTTATCCAGCTGCGACGGTCACGCCAACAGCACTTTTGGTGCCGGTTTTTGGTATGAGCACGTCGGCATTTTTTCTGGGTGAAGGTCTCGAACCTTGGAAGCTTGCTGCGGCGGGCTTGGTTCTCGGTGGCCTAGCGCTCAATCTCTTTTGGCCACGGCTCTATTCACAAATCCGGTAGGTTCCACTTTTCCCATGTTGGCCCAAATCAAAGTGGAAGTGGCTGGCGTGAGCTTCATTTGCGCCGGGGCCCAACACCGTTGTGAAGTATGTGCATGCCGAATGGCGGATTGTGGAAAGAACGAGATAGTCTTTGTTAAATGACGAAATTGCATCTTTCACCAAAATTATTCGTCCATCAGCCAATTGAATGCGCTCAATATCGACCGCGTTGCCCACAGCATGTTCGCTCATTTTGGCAGATGAATCTCCGTTTCGCCCTCGGCACACAAAACCCGGACCTGTATAAAGTTTCGAAATTTGTGATCCCGTTTGCGAAGCTAAGGTGGGGCCGGCACTGTCATGAATGAAATTAATGAACTGCAAAGCAAAGGCACAATTGAGATTGGGTTGATCGGGAAACTCTAACTTCTGACCATTCAATGTGTAGGAGTTCAGCTGCACAGGATTGACGATGATGCAACTGCCTTGCTGTTCATAGCTGGGATTTGGTGTGAAGTTCACATTCAGTTTGTTCAGAGCCGCTTGGCATGCCGCCGCGTCTGAAGGCAACACAGGTGGCGGTAAAAAAATCGGAGGCAGTGCCGCTGTCTTTGATGGGGGAGTGATCGTATGGACGGGGACTTGTGGCGGCGTTTGCGGAATGACTGGTTCAGGCGGAACTGGCTCTGGTGCAGCTTCTATCACAGGTTCGGGAGGAACCACTTCAGGGGCCAATGGTTTTTCGCGCGGGATAGGCGGCTTCGGCTTGATCTCAATTGCAGCGGTAGCAAGATTTTTAACTTTCTGCGGAACAGGATTTTGGACTGAAGGTCTTTTTGATTTTTTATGTACGCAGCTTTTAGATTTAACTGCTTTACACAATGTTCTTTCAACATTGCGTAAGGCAGATTCAATTGGGTTCTTAGCCAGAGCTTGTTCGCTCAAGAAAATTGCTGCAATCGAAAACACAACGCACAAGCGAAACCAAACAGTTAAATTCATGGATTGATGCTAATCTGATTTGATCTTGAAGCAAAATTAAAAATCTATACTTGCCACGCTTTCATTTGCCCCCTGAACCAAGTCATTTGGCGTTTGATAAAATTGCGGGTGGCAGTCTTGGCTTTTATCTTGGCCTCGTCCAGAGTGATATCGCCTTTGAGATGCGCCAAAAGCTCCGGAACGCCAATGGCCTTCATCAGTGGCTGTGTCGGGTCAAGTTTGGGCAACGCACCAACTTCGTCTAATGCGCCCTGCTCCAGCATTTGATCGAATCTTGCTTCGGCTCTGATATAGAGTTCTTCCCGCTGCACATTCATAAATACGCGCTCAATATTTGCACCCTGCAATATAGATTCGTTTTGTGCCTGTTTCTGCCACTCTATGAGAGGCTTGCCTGTGCTTTCGAAGACTTCAAGTGAGCGTATCAGACGCTGTCTATCGGCGGCATTGAGACGTGCGGCGCTTTGGGCGTGACGCATTTCAAGTTCCGCATGGAGATCACCATCGAAGTTCCGCCATTTCTCACGTATTGCGGGCTCAATGGCGGGCAGTTTGGCGAGGCCCTGCTCCAAGGCTGTGAAATATAATCCAGTGCCACCACAGATAATAGGTAATTGCCCATTGTCCCAACAAACCTGGATCTCACTTTCAGCTTCCGCGAGCCAAGCTGCAGTTGAATAATCGTCAGCACCACTGATATGCCCAAACAGTCGGTGTGGAACCAAGGCCTCTTCGTCAGCCGAGGGTCGAGCTGTGATGATGCGTAGCTCTTTGTAAACCTGCATTGAGTCAGCATTTATAATCACCCCGCCCCGCGCCTTCGCTTGTGCAATGGCCAATGCAGACTTGCCGCTGGCGGTTGGGCCTGCAATAAGCAGCACTGATTTTTTAATTGTGAGTGGCATATGGATTCCGTACTCGTTCTCATAGCAGCGCCGGGCAGCAGCGCAATCAATTCTAATGTGATTGAGAATTTGCGCAGTTTTGGCGGCGCGCCGCATTGGTTGAGTATTGGCGAGGCTGCAGAGGTCAAGCCGTTTGAGGGCATGCAGGGGTTTTTGGAGTTTATAAACACGCAGCCGATTGATGCCAATCTTGTTCCTGTCGAAAACCGCCGCAAGAAGTTTTTGATTGCTGATATGGATTCAACGATGATCCATCAGGAATGCATTGATGAATTGGGGGTGATGGCAGGCGTTGGCGATCACATCAAAGATATTACGGCGCGGGCCATGCGTGGCGAATTGGATTTTGAAGGTGCATTGAAAGAGCGTGTGGGATTGCTCAAGGGCCTCGATGAATCCGTTATTTCTGAATTGCTCCGTGGGCGGATTACTTTTATGGAAGGTGGCAAAACCTTGCTGGCGACGATGAAGTCGCATGGCGCTTACGCGGCCCTGGTTTCAGGCGGCTTTACGGCATTCACATCTCATGTGGCGATGGCATTGGGTTTTGACGAAAACCGCGCAAATACTTTAAAAATTGAAAATGGCAGGCTTACTGGCGAAGTTGCAATACCTATTTTAGGCAAAGAGGCAAAGGTTGAATCGTTGAAGCGCATTTGTGCAACACGTGGCATTTCTCGAGATGATGTGATCGCGGTCGGTGACGGCGCAAATGACATTCCAATGTTGCTTGAGGCGGGAATGGGTATTGCGCTTCATGCAAAGCCCAAAGTGCAAGAGGCCGCTAAACTCTGCATCAATCACGGTGACCTCACCGCGTTACTTTATTTGCAAGGCTATATGAAAAGTGAGTTTGTATTTGCTTGAATTAGAAAGCTGTTTAAGTGGTTTGCAACTGCGGTTGCCCCGTTTTGCGCTTGCTAAACGACTTGCGAACGAATTGCGAAAACACTTCCAATAGAACAAAAATCACTGGTGTAATAAACAGAGTCAGAACCTGACTGACAAGTAGACCCCCAACTACTGCAACACCCAATGGTTGCCTGAGTTCAGAACTCGCACCGGTGCCCAGTGCCACAGGTAAAGCGCCCAGCAGTGCGCAGAATGTGGTCATCATAATTGGGCGGAAGCGGCGGGTGGCGGCTTCCTGCATTGCAGAAACCGCATTATGAGTTCCGTCTCGGGTCAATTGCAGTGCCACGTCAATCATCATGATGGCATTTTTTTTCACGATACCGATCAGCATGAGTAGACCAATCAAAGCGATCATCGAGAAATCCATGCCCATAATTTGTAGAGCGAGTAATGCGCCCAAGGCTGCAGAAGGTAATCCAGAAAGGATGGTGAGTGGGTGGACGAAACTTTCGTAGAGCACACCGAGCAGGATGTAGATAATCAAAATTGCCGCGCCGATCAAAAGGCCAGTGTTGTTTGTTGATTGCTGAAATATCAACGCGGCGCCTGCATAACTGGAGATGACAGAAGATGGCAGGGAGATTTCTTTTTTGATTTGATCAATGCGGTTGGTCGCTGTTCCGAGTACAACACCTTGGGGCAAGTTGAATGACACCGTGACGGCCGTCAGCTGACCGGTTTGGTTGACCGACACGGGCGCCGGACTGCGGTCTATCGTTGCAAAGCTTGCCAACGGCACCAAGTTTCCGTTTGTAGCGGGAACCCTGATGGATGCCAGCATGCGTTCGTCCCAG
>CAXTKN010000114.1:3887-8275 GCA_964244805.1 uncultured Aestuariivirga sp. | reverse complement strand
TGAATAGGATCCTCGCCCAAATCTGGCGCGGCTGTCGAACCCGTGGGACGTGCTGTTGACAATGTCATCGCAACATTATCCCAAACCTCTCCCGTGTTTTGCATCACCTCCGCACGGCGGATAATTTCCAGCTTGGCTTTTTCACCCTTCGCTGGAAGCCCCAACTTCGCATCATAAAATGGCTGCCAACCAGCGCCACCAATCCGGTAGCTTACTTTTACTGAACCTGTTATCGCGGCAGAAGCCAAAACATGCACCGCCACCTGCATGTGCGCAGCTTCATCCGGCGCTAAGCTCTCGGCTTTAATATTCAAATCCGCCACCAATTTATCGATGGTCTTCTGGCGCAATTGCGCATCATGGATCGATTTCGAAATCGTTGTCAGCCGCGCTCCAACCAGATCGACCAAATTTCCCAAAGCTGTTGCATCAATTGTTTTCACCGTTTCAGTCGTGGACCCCGGCTGCAATTGTTTATCAGCAAGGGACATCAGTAATCGTTGCTGCGCCTGCGCATCCAAAACGGTTTGGTCAAGCCCCGAACGCTCATCCATTAAAGTTTCAATCTGCTCGTTAATGACCTTTCGCTTTGCATCAATATCTACAGAGGAAAGCTCAATCATCTTGGAATCAACCGAAGTGATTTCCAGTCCCGCATTCCCGGCACCATCAACACGGATCGATTGCGGATCAATTGAACCCGGTAAATCCTCAAGCAAAAGCGTGTGCTCGCCGGCCTTCAGGTCAACGGAACTGATCCGCACAATATCCGCCCCTTGCGGGTAAACGGTCACGGCATCAATATGCGATGTCGTTTTAATATCCTCGGCAACAGCAGGCGTAAAAGCACTGCTCAGCAAAAGCAGCGCAACAAATTTCGTTTTCATGAATTCCTCCCGGCAGCCACAACGGCCATTGGGTGGTCAAGAAATGCGCTCCTCACGGCTATTCTGCGGCGGGATAGCGGCAAACATGGACAGTTATTAAGATGCAGTTAATTTCAAACCAGTTTTGGTTTTATTCGTCACAGAACTATGTCATCCTGCCCAGCGCGGGGCAATGAAATGGAAGTGACCAATATGAAATCAAGAACCGGCCTGATCCTCTCAACTTCAATTATACTATTGGCGAGCACAGTATCGCATGCATTCGCGAGCGATGAAGAGGCAGCGCGCTTACAAAAACTATTTTCAAGCTATCTAACCGACACCAAGGGTGTTGTGGACGTTAAGACTGATGGTGATGGCTATGTCGTTCAGTTGGACTTCAACCCACTGGCTGCACAATCAGGTGGCGCGGTTAATATAACTCCGCTCGCATTCAAAATGGCCAGCCAAGGTGATGGGAAATGGCAATTTGTTCAAGACCAACCCCTTGCACTGAAGATGGACTTGAAGGATCAAGGAGCAGTTGACGAAAAAATTGGTTCCCTAAAACTGTCGGGCATTTTTGACGAAAAACTAAGCAATTTTTCCAAACTAACAGGCGAAGCAACAGACATCAGCGTCAATCAAAAAATGACTGATCCAAGCTCTGGCCCAATTGAAATCAGTGCGACTGTAAAGAGCGTTCAGGTCGACCAAACCGGAACCGCCGCAGCTACTGGTGGCGTAGACGTGGTTTCAAAATATACGATTGGGAATTTGGTTGAAAACATCAATACCGCTGGAAAGCCAGAAAGCGGCATGCCCCCGATGAATCTCGTCATCAACGCTGCAAGTGGCAATTACGATCTCAATGCCAAGGGCTTAAAGTCAAAACCATTTTTAGACGTATTGGCTTTCTTGATTGCCCATCAAACCAAAGAATTGATCGCTAAAGATCAAGTGACGTTGAAAACAGCATTGAAAGATGGCGTTCCGATCTGGGAAAACATGTTAGTGAATGCGAAGTTTAATGCCGTAACTGTGGCCAGCCAATTTGGACAATTTGGCGCCGATTCAGTTGAAGTTGTTGGCGATGTTAATGGAATTACCAAGGACGGAAAACTCCGCGAAAAGCTGGCTTTTAACGGACTTAACGTGCCAGCAGCTCTGGTGCCGCCATGGGCCACGAAACTTGTCCCAAAAAATATCGCTTTCGATTTCACTGTTTCAGGGTTTGACCTTGCTTCACCGGCACAGATGATTTTGGACCAACTTGATCTCGCAAAAGAACCGCCTCTGCCAGATGGATTTGAGCAAGTGCTGATGCCGGTTTTTATGCCCAAAGGTACAGTTGATATTACACTCAACCCCACAAGCATCGACAACGACATCTACAGCATTAAAATGGAAGGCAGTTTAGCGGCTGGCCCTGCGGCCTTGCCAACTGGCAAGGCTAAAATTTCCGCTAAAGGCGTCGACGACATCATGAAGATTATTCAAGATGCACCCCCCGAAGCAGGCATTGCTCAAGGTTCTGCAATGGTGCTGGTTGCAAAAGGCATGGCCAAAGCCGAAGCAGATGGCAGCCTGACGTGGAACGTGGAATCGTCACCAGACGGCAAAGTCCTCGTCAACGGCATTGATCCTACGAAATTGAAATAATAATAAACGGGGATGGTCAATCACCATCCCCGATTTCAGACTTAAAACTGAAGTGCTTTCACCTGCTGCACATTCGCCAATTTCCGCACATCTTCCATCACAGCTTCGGGCACCGCGCCATCGGTTTCAACAATACAAATTGCATCGCCTCCTTCGCTCAAACGACCAAGATGAAATGTTGCCATATTGATTTTGGCATTGCCTAAAACAGTGCCAACGGCACCAATAAAGCCGGGCTTATCCTTGTTGGTGATATAAAGCATATGCGGCCCAAAATTGCACTCAAGCTCAATACCCTTGATTTGGATGATGCGCGGCTTGCCATCCGAGAACACAGTGCCCGCAACTGCGCGCTCATATTTTTCAGTCTTCACAGTTATGCGGATATACGTTTCGTAAGCGCCGCGTTTGGATTGCTTCACTTCGTCGACTTTAATACCGCGTTCTTTGGCGACCACGGGGGCTGACACCATGTTCACCTGTCCCATTTGCGGCGCCAATATACCAGCCAGCGCCGCTGAAGTAAGTGCACGCGTATTCATCTCCCCCACATCGCCAGCATATTCAATGACAATATTTGAAATCAAACCATCGGTCAGCTGCCCAGCAAAGCTGCCGAGCTTTTCTGCAAGAGCCACAAACGGTTTCAAACGAGGTGCTTCCTCGGCCGAAATGGAAGGCATGTTGAGCGCGTTTGTCACGGCACCCTTGATCAAATAATCAGACATTTGTTCAGCTACTTGCAAAGCCACATTTTCTTGTGCTTCACCCGTCGACGCACCCAGATGCGGTGTTGCAATCACATTTTCCAATTTGAAAAGCTTGTGATCTGTCGCTGGTTCAACTTCAAAAACGTCTAAGGCCGCACCTGCCACATGCTTGGAAACCAACGCATCATAAAGCGCGTCCTCATTCACCAAACCACCACGGGCGCAATTGATGATGCGCACACCTTTCTTCATCCGAGAGATTGCAGCCTCACCGATAATGTTGCGGGTTTTATCAGTCAGCGGTGTGTGCAGCGTAATGAAGTCAGAACGCGTAATGAGTTCAAGAAGCTCTACCTTCTCAACACCAATTTCAAGCGCGCGTTCAGGTGAAAGGAAAGGATCATAGGCAATCACTTTCATTTTCAAACCCAGCGCACGGTCAGCCACGATAGATCCTATATTGCCGCAGCCAATAACACCCAAAGTCTTGTTGAAAAGCTCAACGCCCATAAAGCGGTTCTTCTCCCACTTGCCAGCCAATGTTGAAGCAGATGCTTCTGGAATCTGACGAGCGAGCGCCATCATCATTGATAATGCATGTTCAGCGGTGGTGATCGCGTTGCCAAAGGGCGTATTCATCACCACGATACCTCGCGCACTGGCCGCAGGAATATCCACATTGTCCACACCAATGCCGGCGCGGCCAATTACTTTGAGCTTCTTGGCAGCTTCTAAAATTTTTGGCGAAACCTTGGTGGCCGAGCGAATGGCAAGGCCATCATAGTCACCAATCTTGGCGAGCAAGGCATCTTTATCTTTGCCAAGATCAGGCAGATAATCAACTTCAACACCGCGGTCGCGAAAAATTTGAACAGCAGCTTCAGACAGTTTGTCGGAAATTAAAACACGTGGGGCCATGATGGCTCTCCTTTAAAAATGAAATGAAATGAAATTAGGCGCCAGTTGCTTGGGCATAAGCCCAATCAAGCCAGGGCATCAGCGCTTGAACATCGTTTGTCTCAACTGTCGCCCCACACCAAATGCGAAGCCCGGGAGGCGCATCGCGGTAAGCGCCAATGTCAAAGGCAACGCCTTCAGCATCGAGCAGCTTCACCATTTTCTTTGGCACCTCTTCAGAGCCATCAAGCGT
>CAXTKN010000114.1:0-3787 GCA_964244805.1 uncultured Aestuariivirga sp. | reverse complement strand
ACTTTCTGCCATGAGAAAGTCACCACATCGAGTTTCGAAAAATCCATATCCTGCGCAAAAGCAGCAGATGTCGCATCGCAAATCGTTAGCCCTTCACGCGACGCCGGAATCCAATCCGCATTCGGAACCCGCACGCCAGAAGTCGTTCCATTCCACGTAAACACCACATCATTAGCAAAATTAATCTGCGCCAAATCGGGAAGCTCGCCATAAGGAGCAATAATCTTGCGCGCATCTTTCAGCTTCAGCTGTTTCACAACATCTGAAACCCAGCCCTCGCCAAAGCTTTCCCACGCGACCATATCAACGCCGCGCGCACCCAGCAAAGACCACATGGCCATTTCAACTGCACCCGTATCAGAGGCAGGCACAATTCCAATCTTATAATCAGCGGGAACGCCAAGCACTTCGCGAGTTAAATCAATGGCTTTTTTCAAGCGTTTCTTGCCCAAAGACGAGCGATGCGATCGACCTAAAACAGCATTATTGAGGAGTTGAGGTGTCCAGCCCGGAAATTTAGCGCAGGGGCCAGAAGAAAAGTTAGCGCAATTCGGCTTCGCAGCCGGCTTCATATCTGTCATTTTGATCTCCATCCTTACAGATGGGAAGGCCCTCGGTGGGGAGAGCTCGCCCGACGACGCGTTTGCAACAAATTGCGTCGCCGATCAAGCTTAAAATTTGTTTTATGACAAATGTGCCTTCCAAAACCCTAACATCCGTTGCCAGCCCAGCTCTGCCGCTGCTCTATCATGGACATCGCGCTGTTCATTCATGAATGCATGGTCGGCATCATAACGGAAAAACGCTGCAAGTTTTTTAGCGCGCTTCAACTCGGTCTCAAAATCATCGACCATCTTCGGCGTAATGTAATCGTCGCTGTTCGAATAATGCCCCTCAAACGGCACATTCAACTTGGTGACATCAAGAGCCCCCGCAGGTGGCATGCCGTAAAACGAGATCGAAGCGGTAATTTCTGGCACATTGGCCGCAGCAAGAAGCGAAACGGCTCCGCCCATGCAAAACCCAACTATGCCAACCTTAGCATTCGACTTCGCCAAATATTGCGCAGCACCGCGCACATTCTGCGAAACTGCATCCTGAAAATCCAGCGAGCTCATCTCGAGATTTGCCGCAGCGTGATCGTGATAAGGAACTACGGTTCCTTCATATAGATCAGGCGCCAATGCATCATAGCCAGCCAGCGCCAGCCGATCACAAATCCCTTTGATCTGAT
The DNA here is from genome assembly GCA_964244805.1 of uncultured Aestuariivirga sp. Taxonomy (GTDB): domain Bacteria; phylum Pseudomonadota; class Alphaproteobacteria; order Rhizobiales; family Aestuariivirgaceae; genus Aestuariivirga. The sequence continues at coordinate 2,553 of CAXTKN010000114.1, read as the reverse complement.
CTTGAAGGCCCCACCACTCTTGGATCACCAGAACCCCAGGAGCATGGTCTCGCCCAGCCTTGGCCAAATATCCTTCGGTCTTTTTTCCATCAACGCGCGAAAATGAAATACGTGTACCCATAGTGATCACTCCTGAAAGAGTGCACCATAGCGCACAACAAAAAACGCGCTACGGACATATGCCCGCAGCGCGTCTTTTAAGATGATCACGCTCGATCGCGGATCAGAACTTGAAGCGCAAACCTGCTGTCACAGAATGCTCGATAGCATCATCGCCCGAAATCATTGTGTCACGGAAATGATAACCAACATCAAGAGCCAGATTGCTGGTCATATCAAGCGAAGCACCAACTGTTGCACCAAGCGCAATACCTTGATCGCTCACGCCCAAACCAGCGCGATTAACCCAGCCATAGCCAGCACCTACACCAACATATGGCGTAATTGGTGAGTCGTTTTTCCAGTCATAATAAACATTACCCATCACAGCTGTTGTGCTGATTGTGGCACCCGGCGCCACGCTATAATTGCTTGTCCAGTCACCTGTAACATCAGCACGGAAATTATCGTTAAACTGATAACCGATACCGCCGCCGCCTGTGAAAGCACCAACATTCGCTGGGCCTGGTGACGTTAGATAACTGGCACCAATATCACCACGCAGATAAAACCCTGTCATGGTAGACGTCTCTGGTGGAATATAAGCATTATTATCAGCAGCCTGTGCTGAAGCCATAAACGGCAAAGAAACAACGCCCACCAGCAAAACAATTTTAAAACTATTCATCATACACCTCGTTTACAAACCATCCCGGTCGATGAGTTGAATATGATGTCCGCTTGTGTTTGGAGACAGGCGACAAAATGGCTAAAATGTGAACGATCTATACTGTTGCCGTAATGCAACGGTTTTTGGGTCATTTTGGAACACCTCGTTCACAAAAGTCTTCTATAAATTAACTATGTCGTCATCTAGCAGAATCAAACCAAATTATCTTGCCCTCTTGGTAGTTCTTGTCATCATATGGGGCTCATCTTTTGCCCTCAGCAAAATTGCAATTCGTGATGTTGATCCAAACTGGGTTGCCGCATTGAGGCTCACGATTGGCGGTGTCGTTATTCTGGGCTTTGCGCTCTGGCAAAAGCAATCGCCCACACTGGTGAGAAAGAGTTGGCCAAAATATATTTGGCTCGGCGTCATCGGCAATGCGGTGCCCTTCATCTTGATCAGCTGGGGCATTCAATACACAAGTTCCGGCGTCACTGGTCTATTGATGGGAACAATTCCACTTTTTGTTATTGTAATTGCGCATTTCCTGCTTCCAGATGAAAAACTAAATTGGAGCAAAGCCACAGGCTTCATTCTAGGTTTCATCGGCGTTGTTATTTTAATGAACCCACGCCACCTCATGAACGCGTCGTTCCAAGGTCACGAACTTTGGGGTGAGTTTGCTATTATACTGGCTTGCCTCTGTTATGGCATTCACAGCGTCACGGCAAAGCGACTGGGCTTCGACAAGCCTTTTCAGCAAACGTCGGGGATATTATTGGCCGCCGCAATCTTCGCCCTACTCTTTGCAATCTTTCAAAATCCCCACGGGCTTGAACCATTAACCTTCAATTCTGCACTTGCCATCATTGGTCTCGGCCTATTTCCCACCGCGATATCAATGGTCATAGTCTATTATTTGATGGAACGCATTGGTCCCAGCGCCGTGTCCTTTACAAACTATCTCGTGCCAATCTTCGCGTTGTTGCTTGGCGCAGTGGCGTTTAACGAAACACTATCATGGAACATTGCGTTGGCCCTGCTTTGCATTCTCGCAGGCATTGCGATTACCAGTTTTTCACGCCGCTGATTTTGCAATCACACCACATAAATCATCTACCAACTTGCGCACCAAACCAGCATCTTCGCCTTCGGCCATCACGCGGATTAATGGCTCAGTGCCCGATGGACGAATGACCAATCGGCCCGATTTTCCGAGCTTTGCTTCAGCGTCTTTAATCGCCGACATCACATGCGCATTTTCAAGCGGCGCGCCACCTGCGAATTTTACATTCTTTAAAATTTGCGGCAGAGGATCAAACATATTGCAAACTTCACTCACGCGCTTACCTTGGCGAACCACTTCACCGAGCACCTGCAATGCAGCAAGCAGACCATCGCCCGTCGTTGCAAAATCCGACATCACAATATGGCCAGATTGCTCCCCACCCACGTTAAATCCATTGGCCCGCATATGCTCGACCACATAACGATCGCCCACTTTCGTGCGAGCCAGCGTCATACCTTTCGATTCCATAAACCGCTCTAATCCAAGGTTCGACATGATCGTAGCCACCAAGCCACCGCCACGCAAAGCACCACGCGCTGCAAATGAAGTGGCCACCAAAGCCATAATTTGATCACCGTCAATCACAACGCCATTCTCGTCACAAATGATAACCCGGTCGGCATCACCATCAAGTGCTATACCAATATCGGCGCGCGTATCACGCACCCGTTGACACATCGCTTCAGGATGCGTTGAACCGCAATCCGCATTGATG
>CAXTKN010000113.1:0-8330 GCA_964244805.1 uncultured Aestuariivirga sp. | reverse complement strand
CCTTCAAACCATTCCACATGGCTATCGCCTTCGAACGCCAGAATATGCGTGGCTAAGCGGTCGAGGAACATTCGGTCATGTGAAATGATAACGGCGCAGCCGGCAAAATCTTCCAGCGCCTCTTCAAGCGCTGCCAGTGTTTCCGTGTCGAGATCGTTGGTCGGTTCGTCGAGGAGCAGAACATTTGAACCAGATTTCAACATCGTAGCCAAATGCACGCGGTTGCGTTGTCCGCCCGAAAGTGTTCCCACCTTCTGCTGCTGGTCACCACCCTTAAAATTAAAAGCACCCACATAGGCCCGCGAATTCATTTCGCGCTTGCCCAGATAGATCACATCATTGCCGCCTGAAATTTCCTGCCATACAGTTTTATTAGCATCGAGCGTGTCACGGCTCTGATCAACATAACCAAGCTTCACAGTATCGCTCACAATCACGCTGCCCGAATCCGGTTGCTCCTGCCCCGTCAACATGCGGAACAATGTGGTCTTGCCCGCACCGTTCGGCCCGATGATTCCCACAATGCCACCCGGTGGCAATTTGAAAGTGAGATTATCGATTAGCAATCGGTCGCCGTAAGCTTTGCTCAAACCCTCAACGTCAATCACATTATCGCCCAGGCGCTCACCCGGCGGAATCATGATTTGTGCTGAATGCGATTGCATGCGCGACTCGTTGATCTTGAGCAGCTCATCATAAGCCTTGATACGCGCTTTGGATTTAGCTTGGCGCGCCTTTGGTGATGCACCAATCCATTCTTGTTCGCGCTGCAAAGCCTTGCCACGCGCCGCATCTTCGCTGGCTTCCTGCGCAAAGCGCTTGGCTTTCTGGCCAAGATAAGCTGAGTAATTGCCCTCATAAGGAATGCCGCGACCACGATCGAGTTCCAAAATCCAACCCGTCACATTATCGAGGAAGTAGCGATCATGGGTCACAATCAGAATGGCACCCGGATAATCCTTCAAATGATGCTCCAGCCAATTCACCGACTCAGCATCCAAATGGTTGGTCGGTTCGTCGAGCAGCAACAGGTCGGGCTTGGCCAACAACAAACGCGTCAACGCAATGCGGCGCTTTTCACCGCCAGATAGGTTTTCAACCGAAGCATCACCCGGTGGGCAACGCAAAGCGTCCATCGCCTGCTCTACTTGTGATTCCAAATCCCACAAATTCTGCGCGTCGATTACGTCTTGCAGTTTGGCCGCTTTCTCCGCGTTCTCATCATTATAATCCATCATGAGCGCGTTATACTCATCCATAATGGCCTTCTTCTTGGCCACACCTTCCATAGCATTTTCAAGAACGGTTTTAGTCGGATCAAGCTGCGGCTCTTGTTCGAGGTAACCGAGTGTTGCGCCGTCAGCCAACCAGGCCTCGCCATTGAACTCTTTATCAAGTCCCGCCATAATTTTCAGAAGAGTGGATTTACCTGAACCATTCGGCCCCAAAATGCCAATCTTGGCATCGGGATAAAACGACAAATGAACATTGTCCAAAACCTTCTTGCCCGAAGCGTAAGATTTTGAAAGACCTTGCATATGATAAATAAATTGGCGTGCCATGTCTGATCCGGTAACAAAATATGATTTGCGCGGCTTCTAGACGTATGCGCGGAATAAGTAAATCGAAGCCAATTTAATTGCACCTTTGTTTATCTTGGGCTAAGAAGTACTAATGGAACAGCAAAAATTGCCGCCCAAAAAAAATCTCAGAAGTACGAAATCGTCATTCTCGACGGGGGATCGAGCTGAGAGAGCAATTGGGTTAAAGCATGACAACAGCAATCTAAGTGGTCAGAGTGCCAAGAAAATGTCTGGCGCTAGAATGTGGCTGGCGAATTTGCTTAGCAACACAGATATTTCAGATGCATTGCTTGGTCAAGTATTTGCTAACAAAAGCAAGTCGAAAGCAGCTCTGGTAGCTGAAGCACGAAGAGTTTTTGGAAGCTCCACAAAGGCTAAGCATTGGTTACATTACCCAAGACACCAGTTCGGCGGCAAAACACCATTCGAGATGACATCCAGCGAAAAGGGGCGATTGGCCGTAGAGGAAATATTGGGACAGATTGAGCACGGAATGTTTAGTTGATGGTCGTATGGCGGATTTCTGAATTCGCCGATCTTAAAGGATTGGGTGGATTAAAATTTGCAGCGCGATGGCATAGCCGAGGAAACGTAATTGTTTATACCGCTGACAGTCCAGCTTCAGCACTTCTTGAAATTCTCGTGAACACTCCCACCACAGATATCCCGGATAGCTTTCAGCTACTATGTATCGATATCGGTGATTTAGAGTTTGAAGAACCAAAATTGCCGATTTTCTGGGCAGAAGACAAGTTAGCAACGAGAGAAATCGGTGACGAATGGCTTTCCCAATCGCGTTCGGCGGTTTTGAAAGTCCCTTCGGCAATCATGCCAGACTGTTGGAATTTGTTGGTCAATCCAACCCACCCTGATTCTCTTCATGCAAAGATTTTGTCAAAAAGAAGGTTCAAACTCGACCCTCGTCTCCGCTAAACCTGTGCCTCACTGAATTTCCAGCGCGTCCTTGATAATCTTGTTCAATTCCTCGCGGCGATAAGGTTTCATGATGATGAACCCGTTTTTAAATCGCGGCTCATCTTGATGCACCATCGCACCTTTTGGATAGCCCGATGTGTGAACGATTTTGAGCAGAGGCTTCAAGCTTTGTGCCGCTTGGGCCAAGTCAAAACCGTTCATGCCCCCCGGCATCACCACATCGGTAAACATCAAATCAATATCATCGTTTTCTTGCAATTGTGCCAAAGCTTGGAAACCATCTCCCGCTTCGATAACGTCATAGCCAAAGTCCTCAAGGAACCCGCAAGCCACAGCACGAACCGCTTCTTGATCCTCCACTACCAATATCTTTGGTCGACGCGCAGGTTGCGGAACTGGCTCGGGAGTCGCCGCAACAATCTCACTGACAATAGGTGCGGGCACGTCCACTACTTTAATCTCTGAATGAGCAACTGAAGCACCCTCCACCGAGCGGTTGCGACGTGGCAGATACATTTTCACGGAAGTCCCATGACCGACTTCACTGTAAACACTGATGTGTCCACCCGATTGCTTGATAAAGCCATAAACCATCGAAAGCCCAAGGCCCGTGCCCTTGCCCGGAGCTTTGGTTGTGAAAAATGGCTGGAATACTTTTTCCAGCAACTCAGCAGACATGCCGCAACCATTATCCGAAACCGCCACCATCACATATTGGCCCGGCGTTACATCTGGGTTCTTGGCCGCATATTCGGCGTCTAAATAAGCTGGCTGTGTTTCAATTGTCAGACGGCCATTATTTCCCATCGCGTCACGCGCATTGATCGCCAGATTCAAAATCGCCGATTCCAATTGTGATGGATCAATCAACGTATGGGGGTCGCCGTCCATCACATCAACTTTGAGTTCAATGTTCTCACCAATCGTTCGTGACACCAGTGGTGCCATGCCTTGCACCAATCCATTCACACCAACATCGCGCGGCTCAAGATCTTGTTGGCGCGCAAAGGCCAAGAGTTGATGGGTTAAGTCAGAACCCTTGCGCGCCGCATCAATAGCTTCTGCTACACGCGTCGCACTTTTTTCATCTGTGCCAAGCTTGCCATCAAGCAATTGCAAATTGCCGATAATAACGGTGAGCAGATTATTGAAATCATGCGCCAAGCCACCGGTCAACTGGCCAATGGCTTCCATTTTTTGCGCTTTCTGCAAACGCTCATTCACCATCTTCTTTTCGCTGGTGTCGGTGATCTGAACAATCAACTGCTCAGTCTCGCCCTTCTCGTTCTTCACAAGTGCAATAGACGTTGCACCATGTGCAACACGACCCTCGCTCGTCATAAAGCGCAACTCTTGTTGCAGCACAGTCACTTCGCCCATCAGCAAATGCCGCATGCCATTCAAAAATTGGCCGCGATCATCCTTGTGCAACAATTCTTCAAACCCATAAGTGGCGGTGCTCAAATCTGACCGATTTAAAAATGCCTTCAGAGCAGAGTTTGCAGCTTCAATGCGCCCCATCGGCGATACAACAGCCATGCCATGCGCCGCAGCATCAAATGCACCACGGAACCGTTGGTCACCGCGATTGGTTTTAATCTGCGCAATTTTCTTTTCAGTAATATCTTCGAGCATACAGACCGAACGTTCCAGCCTGCCCTTATCACCACGATAAGCCGTCATCGAAAGAACCACGGTGGCAAGCGATCCATCCTTGCGGTGGATCAGAATTTCAGCGTTGCGATAAGAACTGGACACCAGAAATTTCGGGTAAATCTCAGTCACCAAACGGCTGCGCGATTCCTGCGGCAAGAATTCGCTAAAGCTGCGGCCAACAACATCAGATGGCTGATAACCAAGCGCTTCACACCAGGCGGCATTAGCAGAAATCATTCGGCCAGAGCCATCCATGCAGTGCAACATCACTGGCAAATTGGCCAGCAGCTTTTCATAAACGCCGCCATTCTGGTCAGGGAAAAACGGCATGCTAGGAGCGCTTGCCACGGCTGGCTTTTCAACACGCCAAACTGGCGTTTGCGGTCCTAAATCTTCCCAATCCTTTAAATGTGGCGTCGTCATCGCGCTGCAACTCTCCTCAATCCTGCACCGCACGATAAGAGATGCACGGTTAATGGGGTCTTGATAAGTTTAAAACAAACCGCGAATTAACCGTAAGTTTTATGAAAGGAACACGGACTTGGTTAACAAGATGTGAAAATTATTGGTGCGGACGCCCAATCGCCTCAGCACTAACCAGCGCACTGAGCAATCCTTCATCAGAACTGGCGTCGGGCAAATAGTGTTTTTTAACGGTGACAACAATCCGTGGCTCATGGGCACCATTTGCAATCGCCAAAGCCAACGCTCCTTCTTGAGCCTTAAATGTTGCCAGTTCCAAAGCCGCAATACCCGATCCCACGATCTCGGCCTGCCCCACCCCCAAAATCCGGAACACGCCATTGCCGTCCCCCTCAACCTGCACATCAACCCGGTGGGCCACCAACCCCGCGGCAGCACCGACCGCGTTGGCCACGTCGCAATGGGGTGTGAAAACAATCTTTGCGCCAAGCCTGCGCCCCACCTCGGGATAATAAACTTGCACAGGCCCGCCGACGGCAACGATTGGAACTTGAGGTGATAGAGAAATTTTCACCAACCCATTCTGGCCTTTGCCGTCACAGACGGCATCAAGCAGAGGCGTATTTGCAATGCGCTCGTCGAAACTCGCTTGCAAAATCACCCGTGCAGTATCTGAAACAGTACGATGCCAGATCAATCGGCAAAAATCTTGTAAACGTTCTTCTGTTGGCATTTTCATATCGCGAAACCGCGACAAAAGCTTTCCCGCCAAAACTGCGGCTTCTTGCGACCAGTTGGCTTGCATGCCCAACACATGGGCCGCGTCAGAAGGCGTGAAAGCTCCAAATTGAATCAGGCCCTTCTTGCGCAGTGCCGCCACAGCACGCTGCGCACCAGAAGAAGAGGCAAGTTTCCGGTAAGATTGCGGCCGTTCACTAACCAGCCCTAAAAATTCGGCTTCACGAGCTGAGAGGCCAGCAACTTCAGCATTTCCCTTTGCCCCGAAAGGCAGCAAAACAAAACGCCCATTCAGCGATCCGCCTTCATTGTCTGCAAGCTGCGATTCAAGCACCGCGATTATTTCTGGATAACGCTGCCCCAATAGCGAAATGGGAACCGCCCGCTGCGGCCCGATCGTCACTTCGCCATTCAAACCGAGGTGAACTTCACTATCCCCACCAAGTCCAATGGTTTTAACATCGATCGCCCGAACCATGGTGCGCCAACCACCCACTTCAGCGCCCTGCTCTGCGACGCGCGGCCGACCATTTTCTAAAATGCCGATATCGGTGGTGGTGCCGCCCATATCGGACATAATAAAATCATCAAGCCCCGAAAGCCATTTCGCACCAATTACACTGGCCGCAGGCCCAGAGAGAACCGTTTCAATTGGCCTTGCCGCAACAGCATCAGCATTTGCCAGACTGCCATCGCCCTTCACAATCATCAAAGGGCAATCAATACCAAGTTCGGTCATGGCTTTGCGCACAGCACCAACCAATTGCGTGATCCGCGAAATTAACCGCGCATTCAAAACTGCAGTCAGTGCCCGCCTCGGGGCATCAAGCGAACTCGAAATCTCACTCGAAAGTGTCGTGGGTTTATCAGTGAGAGACGCGATGACCTCGCGCACTTTATTTTCATGACCGGGATTGCGAACTGCAAAAGTTGAAGCAACCGCAAATGCGCTCACTTGGCTGGCAACCTCGCTCAAAGCGTTTTGCAAACTAACAACTTCAAGAGGCTCGCGCTCTTCGCCATTATGGTCATGGCCCCCGCGCAATCTAATGATGGGAATACCCGGAAAAGCTTTGGCTATGCCAGTCTTCTCCACCATCCCATCGTCAAAGCCGATGAGGATCACACCAACGGCGCTCCCATGCCCTTCAACCACAGCATTGGTGGCGAGCGTAGTAGAAACTGAAACCATTTTGATAAGTTGAGGATTAATATCTTTTGCACAAAGTGAAAGCGCACTTTGCATCGCAGCAGCAACCCCAATCGACAGATCACCTTTAGTGGTCAGTGATTTTGCCGACGCTAAAATGCGGTGCTGGCTTTGATCCACGATGGCGGCATCGGTGTAAGTTCCGCCTGTATCTATGCCAATTAAGATCGATTGTTGCTCAGTTTTTACCATACATGTCGTTCAGCAAACTGGCCACATAAACGCAAGCCTAATTTGCTAAAACGACGGTAGCCGTAGCTTGAATGCCCGAAGGTACGGGCACCTGAGTTGCGCTATAGTTGGTATTGAGCGTCAAGCTTGGCCCCTGATCTACAATTAACCGATTGACCACAATAGCGGTATATGCGGAGTTCTGGCCAACGTTCGCGGCGGGGTGCACAAACAGATTACCTTTTGGCATATAGATTGTTCCAGTAAGATTATTGGCATGGGAAGCACTGATGTCATGAATATTCAAAACACCAGTTGTTCGATCTTCAAAGAACAGCAGCCCAGCCATGTCGCCAGTCTCAGCGCCGCTCAAATCAATTGTTGCATCATTTGTAAAAAATAGAAAAGTTGGAAAGCCAGTTAGATAAAACGCAACATTCTTACCCTTGATTGACGCAGTATTTTTAACATTGAAGAGACCGTCTTTAATAACATAGGTTCCGGGATCAAAAGTTACGTTTGCAGTTCCCGACACTTCTATGCCACCACAATATACACCCGGCAATAAGGTGGCAAAACCACTGGTAAATTTTGTCTTATTATAGTCGCAAGCTCCATATTTCGGAGCAGGACGCGCGGCCAATGGATCAGGCGTTTTTGGACAATCCGTTAAAATCGGGGAAGAAGTTGACGCGCCCACATTCGTGGCTCCACCACCTGAGCAAATTAATGGTGAAATAATTTTTGAAGATGTAGCAACCACAATCGCCTGTTTGTCCGTTGAGTTGGCATATAAACCGCAACCATTTGCGGTGACCGTCGAATTGCTTGTCATCATAATTCCGCCAACGCCAGTTGGACTGAGTGCCAACACGCAAATGTTGGTCGAACCAGCCAACTTTGCAGTGGCTTGGACGTTAACGGGGGTAATGCCTGAACTGATAAACTGAGCAAAAAAGGGAGTCCATGACTCCGCGAGTGAAACGGTCACACTTCCATCTTTTCGGTTGACCGTCACGGTTGGAACAGCGGCACCGTCAGTCGACGTCAATTCCGCACTTACGTAATTTTTGGCAGCGTTCGTCACCGTAACGTCCGTTGAACTGGAGATTGACAGCTCCTTTGCGGCCGCCAATGCAGATGAATCAGCAGCAGCCTGCAGACTTGAACGTTTCATTTCAAGAATTGCGAAGTCAGAAGCAACACCGACGGCTGCAAGCAGACCGGGCAAACCCAACGCAAACATCATTACGGTGTTCCCGCGAACACAACTTTTTAATGCCCATAGAGCAACCCAAATGCCCCTCTGCAAAAAACCACTGACTCGTTTTTGAATATAGCTTTGTTGGTATTTTAGCATTTAACAACGGCCCCAGCAGCGTAACAGTCCAAGTTCCAAATTCCACTCTAACTTCTAAATCTGAATGAATTACTCATCTTTACCGAAAAATTTATTCATTATTGGCCACCAACTAACAACCCTGACTTTTAAGTGTTAACAAGTATTCACCCTAATCCTTCAATGAGCTTTAACTGGCGGTAGGTACGCTGCGGAACGGAATTGGGGTCGAGATGGGAATTAATCTGCCAAAAAGAAAAACGATTGGCGGCAA
>CAXTKN010000112.1:5574-8346 GCA_964244805.1 uncultured Aestuariivirga sp. | reverse complement strand
AAGGGCGAAGGATGAAAGCCGTAATAGATCGTAAGACCTTCACCTTTGGATTTATAAGCACCAGGCGACATGCCCTCATGAACCACAAACAAATCATGCAATCGCCCTGGGCCGGAAAGGCCAACTTCGAGAGACGTTTCTAGTATGCTGGCTGAATCTTTCAACATCGCCCGCGCATGGTCGAGCGTTAGAGCTTGCAGAAAAGCTTTGGGCGTGAGGCCAGCCCATCTGGTGAACACGCGTTGCAGCTGCTCGGCGCTCATCCCCACTGGCCCCGCTAAATCATCCAGCGAGGGTTGGTCTCGCCAATTGTCGTAGAGATTAGCCAAGACGCTCCGCACTTTTTCATAGTCTTCGAGATTTGAATGTTCCATGAGCCAAAACTAGGATAAGGCTGCGCCGGAAGCCACCCGTTTTCTGGACAGATCAATAAAAATGCCGCGCCGCCTTAAAGCCCCCGAAATTGAAGAGATTTTCAAGCGTTTCCAAAATGCCGTGGCAGAACCACAAGGCGAGCTTCATTCCGTCAATGATTTTACGTTTCTAGTGGCCGTCGTTCTGTCCGCCCAAGCCACAGATGCTGGTGTGAACCGCGCCACTATTCCGCTGTTCAAAATCGCCGACACGCCCGAAAAAATTGTAGCGCTGGGCGATGAGAAGTTGCGCGATGCTGTAAAATCAATTGGCCTTTACCGCACCAAAGCTGTGAATGTGATGGCCTTGTCGAAAATTCTAATTGCCGAACATGGTTCGAATTTACCCAATACACGCGAAGCTTTAGAAGCTTTGCCGGGCGTTGGTCGCAAAACCGCCAATGTGGTTTTGAACCATGTCTTTGGTGAGGCTACGATTGCTGTTGATACGCATCTGTTTCGCTTAGGCAATCGCATCGGCTTTGCCATGGGCAAAACCCCTTTGGAGGTTGAAACCAAATTAGTGAAAGTGGTGCCCGCGGCCTATGCCAAGAATGCGCATCATTGGCTCATCTTGCACGGTCGCTATGTGTGCAAAGCAAAGCGGCCTGAATGCTGGAAATGTTTGATCAATGATCTATGCCAGTTCAAACCGAAGACGCCGAAACCTTCTTGAAGATGTGCACGAAGTAAGATGTGGCAAACAGCGGCACAATCAAGTTCATAATTGGAATGAGTGATAGGCCAGCGGGCACTAAGCCTGCAAAAAACAACATGCGGCCATTTTTCAGACGAAGTGCGCTGGCGGCAGCAGGCGACATGAACCGCGTGGCTGCCATTTCAAAATATTCTCGCGAAATCAAATAGGCGTTTACAAAAAGCAGCAAGATAACACCAAAGCCGAAGAAAAATATCAGCGGCAAGGCGATGATATTCAAAAGCAGGGCCACACCGGCAAACTTAAGGCCAAAGAAAAAAGCCGGGATCATCGGCAGTGACTTGCCCTTGGCATCGTGGGGGTAATGCCGCGCCTCTACCTTGGCTGCGATGTTGTCGAGAAATAGTCCTGCAAACATGGCAATGACAGGGCCTACCAAGAAAAAGAACGCAGCCAGCAAACCCAGCCCCGTTCCAAGTGCAATGGTTGTTTGCAGCCAAGGCCACGGCACCAGCGTGACAAACGATAAAACTGTTTCAATGCCTACCAAAATGCCGACGAATAACAAAACGGTAAGGCCTATAGATTTCCACAACACGCTGCGAAATTCAGGTGAAGTGACGTCTGTAACCGCGTTGAAGAAGGCTTTGAACATGGGGGCAGAGGTAATGGCTCACTCTTGTTTCTGCAAGTGGCTTGGGTTAGGTGCCTCTTAAACCAGTTGGGGATTTTCATGAGCCAAGCAGATTTCGACGTTCTAACCATCGGCAATGCCATTGTGGATGTGATAGCCAAGGTTGAGGAGTCCTTTGTGCAAAAGGAAGAGTTAGTCAAAGGCTCAATGAATTTGATCGATGAAGACCGCGCCGAACATCTTTATGCGGTGATGGGCCCCGCCACCGAAATTTCCGGCGGCTCGGCAGGAAACACCGCCGCAGGTGTCGCCAGTTTCGGAGGCAAGGCGGCTTATTTTGGCAAAGTACGCAGCGATCAATTGGGTGAAATCTACCGCCATGATATGCGCTCCACGGGTGTGGCTTTTGATACGCCCGCTGCTTCATCAGGCCCTGCCACGGCGCGGTCATTTATTTTGGTGACACCCGACGGTGAGCGCACAATGAACACCTATCTCGGCGCTTGCGTGAATTTGGGTGTGGGCGATGTCGACAAAGCAGTTGTTGAAGCGGCTCAAGTGACTTATATGGAAGGCTATCTCTGGGACAAACCCGAAGCGAAAGAAGCATTTCGCCTTGCCTCGAAAATCGCACGCGCTGCTGGACGGTTAACCTCTATCACATTGTCGGATTCTTTTTGCGTTGAGCGCCACCGCGAAAGCTTTCTTGATCTGATTAAGGGCTCGATCGATATTGTTTTTGCCAATGAGAGCGAAATCACCTCCCTCTATAAAACACAAAGTTTCGATGGTGCTTTGCAAGCCATCCGCAAAGATTGTCCAATGGCTGTGCTCACCCGTTCCGAAAAAGGTTCAATGGTCGTGCGTGGACCCGAAACAATTGAGGTCAAAGCCCATCCAGTTTCTAAGGTCATCGATGTGACGGGTGCTGGCGATCTTTATGCTGCTGGGTTTTTGTTTGGCCACACCCGCGGCATGCCATTGGCCAAATCTGCATCGCTGGGTAGCTTGGCTGCTGCCGAAATCATTTCACACACGGGCGCCAGGCCTGAAGTGAATTTGGGAGA
>CAXTKN010000112.1:0-5474 GCA_964244805.1 uncultured Aestuariivirga sp. | reverse complement strand
GCGCTGGCAACATAGGTCACGTCATCCTGCTTGCGCAACATACCTTCTTCGGCATCGGTATCGTGCTCGTCGGCAATGTCGCCGATAATTTCCTCAACCAAATCTTCAAGTGAGACAAGACCATCAGTTCCACCATACTCATCCACCACAATGGCAAGATGGATATGTGAAGCTTTCATCTTGATCAAAAGATCCGGCGCTGGCATAGACGGCGGCACAAACAGAACATCGCGGATCATGCTCGGATGTTGTTTAACTGTAGACGTGAGTTCAGAAGCAGCCAAGGCAATGCCGACTTCCTTTGATGTTTTGGTTTTTTTCTTGCTACCCTTGGTTTTCATCCAACGGAGATAATCCTTCACGTGAATCATGCCCGTAATCTCGTCAAGCGAGTCACGGTAAATTGGCATGCGCGAATGATTGGCTTCGATGAATTGCTCGAGTAGTTCGCGCATTGTCGACGTTTCATCGGCCGCCACAATATTGGCTCTGGGCACCATCAAATCATCAACGCGCATATCCGCAAAGCCGAGTAGATTTAGCATCATCGACTTAGCGTCAGAATCAAGCGCCGTGGCGCCGGTTTTTTCAGCGTGACTGTCAATCACACCCTCTAAGCTTTCACGTAACGCAGAATTACCGCCAATAAATCTGCGCCTGATTTTGGATAGAAAACTTGGTCTCTTCGGGGGTAACATTTTTGAACTCATGACAGATAAGGATTTTCAATGCCGAGCGTGGACAAGATTTTGGTTTCCGCCGCTTCCATCACTTCAGCATCTTTATCATTCTCGTGATCATAGCCTAAAAGATGCAAAACACCATGCACGATCAAATGACAGGTATGGTCAGTTAACGTCTTGCCAGCATCTTCGGCTTCCCGCGCGCAAGTCCCAAAGCCCAAGACAATATCACCGAGTAAGGGAAGTTCACCTGGTGGTACGGGCTGATCTTTTGGCGCAGGGAAAGATAAAACATTGGTTGGTTTATCAAGGCCCCGCCATTCCTTGTTTAATTCCTGCATGGTTTCATCGTCGGCAAATAAAAGCGTGATGATTTTGCTTTGCTCACCTTTGGGCAAAGCGGCGGCAGCCGCTTGTTCAGCCATCATTTCCAAATTGGGCAAAACTGCCCAACCATCAGCCTCAATCGCGATATCAAGCGGCATGAAAAATCAAACGCCGCGCGGCTTGCGTTGTGCAGAAATGGCTATGCCTTTTTTGTCGTAGGCGGCAACGATGCGTCCGACCAACGCATGGCGCACAATGTCTGTGGTGGTAAAGTGTGTGACACCAACACCCGAAACTCCGTCCAGAACCGAAAGAGCATCATCAAGTCCAGACGTCATGCCGTAGGGCAAATCGATCTGTGATGGATCACCCGTGATCACCATGCGGCTGCCTTCGCCAAGACGCGTCAAAAACATTTTCATCTGCATCGGCGTGGTGTTCTGTGCTTCGTCCAAAATGATGAAAGATGAAGCAAGGGTACGTCCGCGCATAAAGGCCAGTGGCGCGATTTCGATTTGATTTTCAGCAAGTGCCTTAGCCACATTGCTTTGTGGCATCATGTCATAAAGCGCATCGTAAAGTGGGCGCAGATAGGGATCAACTTTTTCTTTCATGTCGCCAGGCAAAAAGCCCAAGCGTTCGCCAGCTTCCACGGCTGGGCGCGACAGAATAATACGGTCAACTTCGCCGTTCATCAAAGCTTCGGCGGCACATGCAACTGCCAGATAGGTTTTCCCAGTGCCGGCAGGCCCCACGCCAAACACTAACTCCTGTTTGCGGATCAACTCAATATAAGCACCTTGATTGGCCGTGCGCGCCGAAACTGTTTTGCGCCGTGTACGAACGCCGCCTTCAGTGGTGTCTTTTTCGTCGGCCACTTTGACCATGCGAATCGTGCCTTCAACTTCGCCCTTGGTAATGTCGCCGCCGCGTGCCGCCTTGGTATAAAGCTGCATCAGAACAGCGCGCGCCAATTCGGCATTGCCCCGGTCACCGCGAATGGAAAGGCGGTTGCCGCGCGGCATGATTGCGACGCTGAGCTTTTGTTCGATCAGAGCAAGATGGGCATCATGTTCACCCATCAAAGACGCCAGTACGCGGTTATCATCAAAAGCCAAGGACAATGTGCCATCTTCGTGATGGCTGGTTTTTTCGGCGGATTTTAAAGCGTTTGAAGTTGGGCTCAAATCGATGCGACTCCTCGTTGGGTTTCAGATGTATATTGCCCCGAAAGTGAGTTCGGGCCAACAGCTAATATTTGGGCTTTAACAATCTGACCCAAAGTCTCGGCTTTGATGTCAAGATGTACTGATTGCAGATAGGGTGACCTGCCAATCATCTGACCTTCCTGGCGACCGGGCTTTTCGATCAGCACGGGCAAGGTCAGGCCCACGCAGGTTTGGTTGAAAGCAGCTTGTTGGGCGCTGATCAGATTCTGCAACCGTACCAAGCGTTCGGATTTTACATCTTCGGGAATTTGTTTTTTGTTCTCTGCCGCTGGTGTTCCAGGGCGAGGCGAATATTTAAATGAAAAAGCCGAAGCATAATTCACAGCACGAATGACGTCCAAAGTTTCCTCAAACTCAGCATCTGTTTCACCCGGAAACCCGACGATAAAATCGCTTGTCAAAGCAATGCTAGGGCAGTTGGCGCGCAAGCGTTCTATGACCTTCATATAATCATCAGTCGTATGGCCGCGGTTCATAGTTTTTAATACGCGGTTGGAACCAGATTGGATGGGCAAATGCAGATACGGCATCAGCTTGGGATTGGAGCCATGTGCTTCAATCAAATCGTCACTCATATCGCGTGGGTGGCTGGTCATGTATCTGATTCGTTGGATACCGTTGATTTGTGACATTTCGTTGATCAACGTTCCAAGCCGCGACTGGGTTCCATTTGCAGCAGGGCCACGATACGCATTCACATTCTGGCCCAACAAAGTGAGTTCCTTCACACCCTGGTCGGCAAGCTTCTGTGCTTCTTCAACGATCTGAGAAACAGGCCGCGAAAATTCGGCACCGCGCGTATAGGGCACCACGCAGAAGGTGCAGAATTTATCACAACCTTCTTGGATAGTGAGAAATGCCGTCACACTGCGTGACGTTGGCTGGCGCACTTGGTTGTTGGCGAGGCCTTTGAATTTGTCGTCAACTGAAAATTCAGTTTCGATAACTGCCTTTCCACTGGTCTCATTCTGCTTCAAAAGTTCAGGCAGGCGGTGGTAAGTCTGTGGCCCAAAAACCAGATCAACTGATTTCATGCGCCTTGTAATTTCCTCGCCCTCCGCTTGCCCCACACAACCCGCCACCGCAATTTTCATCTCATAACCAAGGGCGGCACGTTCGGCTTTCAGATCACGGTATCGGCCAAGCTCAGAATAAACCTTCTCAACTGCCTTTTCACGAATGTGACAAGTGTTGAGGATTACGAGATCAGCATTTTCAGCACTATCCGTTGGAATATAGCCTAGGGGTGCGAGCACATCTTGCATGCGCTGGCTGTCATAGACATTCATCTGACATCCATAGGTTTTGACATAAACGGATTTACTCATGGGGTTCTGCTAGCGGATTTATCAGCCGCCGTGAAGCGCCTGAGCTAAACTCTTGGTAATTGTGACATGCGCCAATTTGGCCATGTCCTTGCGCGGAGCTTTGGGCAAAGCCTCATGAAAACGAACGACAACTTCAATGGGCCCAGCTTTCAAAGCCTCCCACAAATGCGGCAGCAAATCCATATCACCATACCAAGCAAAGCTTGGTCGCTGGCGCTTGGTGAGGGGTAAATTGTAATTGCTTTTATAAGCCAAGGTCAGTGGTATGACCGCCACATCCAAATTTTCCGCCGCCCCAAAATAAGATGACTTGAACGGCATAACGCAGTTACCATCATTGGAAGTGCCTTCCGGAAACAAAACCAAAGTGTCACCTTCATGCAAGCGGTCAGCAATTTCAGCAGATGATTTTCCGGTGCTGTGCCGTTTGTCTCTATTCACAAAAATACAGCGCTGCAACTTGGCCATCCAACCAAACAAAGGCCACCCACCGACTTCGCGTTTGGCAATGAAGGATAGTGGCATGACCGAACTCAAGATTGGGATGTCGAGCCATGAGACATGGTTGCTGACCAACAGGGCGGGCGTGACAGGCTTGAGTCCCTTAATTGTTACGGTAATTCCAAGGAGCAGGCAAAGTATACGGTGATAATAACAAGGTAATAATGTTGCAGCACGCAACCTGAAAATAACGAGAATGAGTTGAGCCAGCATCAGCGGCAAGGTGAGGCACAAAAAACCGAGCGAAATTAAAATTGCTCGCAGCTGCCGCATCAGTTGAGCTGCGCCCGCATGATTAAAGCATCTTCAGTCTCGCCATTTTTGCGCACGTAATAGGCTTTGCGTTTTCCAACTTCCAAAAAACCCGCCCGTGCGTAGACCGAGATCGCCTCTCTATTTCCGTCGGCGACCTCCAAAAACATGCTGCCGATTTTAAATGACTTCAATAACTGTAGTGTCGTTGAAACAATCTGCAAACCTGCGCCGCGCCTTTGATAAGCAGGGTCAACACAAATCGTAATGATCTCGGCTTCGTCAGCGACTGCACGGTACATCAAAAAACCAACGGGACCGTCATCGGATGTGGCTAGCAAGGCAACACATCCTGGGCTCTCTAAAAGCCCTGCAATATCTTTTTCACTCCAAGCGCTGTCGAAGCTTGCCGCATGAAGCTTAGCCAACAGCCCTAAGTCTTGCGACGGCGCAATTTCCAAACCAACCAAACTACGAAGCGCATCTTTCTGTGGCTTGGCGTCTGCTTCGCGCAGATAAACTGGATCGGGCATTCCGACAGGTTCAGGCTGGCTTGCAGCATAGGCAGCAAACCCCGAAGCTGACGGCAAATCAAATTGTTTTAGTCGCCTAAGATCAGAGCGGCCTGAAAGAGCAATGATCGCGTCTGCCCCTGTCCCTAATATAACTTGTCCACGCTCAAGGCGGGGTAAGATGTCTTGGGGCCCAAGCAGCAGGATTTCAGTTCCAGCATAAAAATAAAACAATCCGCTCATGCCCGCTTGATGTACAACAACAGAAACTGATTCAGAAACAGCCGCTTGTGTGGCAATCATCGTGTTGATGCCAACTACCTTAATGTTGCGTGCGAGGCCCAAGGCGCGCGCAAAGCTCAAACCAACACGAATTCCGGTAAAAGTTCCAGGCCCAGTCGTCACGGCAATGCGACCAAGATCACCATAGGTAATTTCAGCCTGCGCCATGACCCGCGCCACCATGGGCGGCAAAGCTTCAGCATGTCCGCGCGCCATGAGCTGTTGTTCGGCAGCCAAAACGCTTGCGGTACTGGCGTCATAAACGCAAACCGAACAAGACGCCAAAGCGGTATCAATGGAGAGAAGCTTCATGGCGCTGGCTTTAAGGGCAAAGCCAGTCAGCGGCAACACCCGTCACTT
>CAXTKN010000111.1:0-8356 GCA_964244805.1 uncultured Aestuariivirga sp. | reverse complement strand
TAATGTTAAAAATGCGTTTGATCCCCTGCCTTGATGTTAAAGATGGCCGCGTTGTGAAAGGCGTGAACTTTGTTGATCTCCGCGATGCAGGCGACCCGGTTGAATGCGCAAGGGCTTACGATGCAGCTGGTGCAGATGAATTATGTTTTCTCGATATCACCGCAACCCATGAAAATCGTGGGCTGATGTTTGATGTTATCAAGCGCACCGCAGAACAATGCTTCATGCCGCTGACAGTGGGAGGTGGCGTGCGCAAGCTTGAAGATGTTCGCAATTTGTTATTGGCGGGGGCCGACAAAGTTTCAATCAACAGTGCTGCGGTATCTGACCGTGCATTCGTGAAAGCCGCAGCCGAAAAATTTGGCAGCCAATGCATTGTCGTGGCCATCGATGCTAAGGAAACGTCGCCCGGCAAGTTTGAGATATTCACCCATGGTGGCCGCAAAGAGACTGGCATTGATGCTGTGGATTTTGCAAAAGAAGTTGCCTCGCTTGGCGCGGGTGAAATTCTACTGACCTCAATGGACCGCGATGGCACGGGCAAAGGTTTCAATATCGCATTAACGCGCGCCATTGCTGATGCGGTTTCAATTCCTGTCATTGCTTCAGGCGGTGTTGGCACCTTGGATCATTTGGTTGAAGGCATTCGTGATGGCCACGCAACGGCCGTTCTGGCTGCATCCATTTTCCATTTTGGAACGTTCAAGATTGGAGAAGCCAAGGCCTATATGCAAGCTGCGGGAATCCCCATGCGCGGAGTTGTACAATGAGTAAATTTGACACCTTAGAAAAATTAGTGGCTGAAATTGCGTCGCGCAAAACGGCATCGCCAGATTTATCCTACACCGCAAAACTTTTGAGCCAAGGTGTTGAAAAATGTGCCAAGAAATTTGGTGAAGAAGCTTTTGAGTTGGCGCTCGCTGCTGTTTTAAAAGACAAGATGCACACCGCCAATGAAGCAGCCGATGTGCTTTATCATCTACTCGTGTTGTTACAATCTGCTGAAGTTTCCATTGAAGATGTCATGGCTGTTTTGAAATCGCGCGAAGGTACCAGTGGCAATGTGGAAAAGGCTTCGCGGCGTGGTTGATCTCGAAGAAGAAGATTTAGCACGCGAAGTCAGCCCTTTCCGGCGTTTTGGTCGCGATGAATGGGCGGCCCTTCGCGCCGATACGCCGATGACATTGACCGAAGCTGATCTTGATGAGGTGCGCTCGCTGAATGATAAAATTGATCTCACCGAAGTTGAGATGATTTATCTGCCGCTTTCTCGCCTTCTTAATCTTTATGTTCAGGCAAGCCAAAAATTATTTGGTGCATCAAATGTATTTTTGCATCGTTCTGAATTAAAGGTGCCCTATATCATTGGCGTGGCTGGCAGCGTGGCGGGTGGCAAGAGCACCACCGCGCGTATCCTGCGTCGCCTGCTCTCGCGTTGGCCGTCAACGCCAAAGGTCGATCTTGTGACGACTGATGGTTTCTTAATGCCTAACGCCACCCTTGAGCGCGAAGGTTTGATGGGGCGTAAGGGCTTTCCCGAAAGCTATGATTTGCCAAAAATTCTGCGCTTCATGTCTGATATCAAATCAGGTGAACGCGATGTCGAAGTACCGCTCTATTCGCATCTTACTTATGATGTTCTGAAAGATAAAACCCAGGTTATCGATCAGCCCGATATCTTAATTGTCGAAGGCATCAATGTTTTGCAAACAGGCCGCCCGCCACGTGATGGTCGCGGTATTCCTAATGTGTCGGACTTCTTTGACTTCTCTATTTTTATTGATGCAGATGTAGCCGATTTGCAGACTTGGTATATCGAACGCTTCTTCTCATTGCGCAACGGCGCATTCCAAGACCCGAAATCATATTTCCATCGCTATGCTTCAATCAGCGATGAACAAGCACTGGAAACAGCCACACGCATTTGGAACACCATCAACTTCGTGAACCTGCGTGAAAACATTTTGCCAACGCGGCCACGTGCCGATTTGGTTTTGCGCAAAGGTGCAGATCATAAAGTCCGGTCAGTTTTTTTAAGGAAGCTCTAATTCGTCTTCAACCGCCTGCGTAAGAGGACTTAACCAAAACGCTGCTTAACTTTCCTCACAATGTCATCGCGCACTTCGCGGTAAGAATCTAGAATCTGCTCGCGACTGCCTTGAGTCTGAGAGGGGTCGGCCACTAACCAGTTCTCAATCTCAATGGCCATCGTACGCGACATATCATCGGCTTTGGTTTTTGCTTCAGGTGAAAGCGTAATCAGTAAATCAAATGCAGAATCTTCCAAATCTTCGAATGAATGTGGGCGATGTTTTTTGAGGTCGATGCCGATCTCGTCCATGATCATGCCCACAAACGGATCGGGGTCACCCGCCGCAATTCCAGCTGAAGCCACATAAACTTTATGGCCAAAATGATGATGCATAATCGCTGCCGCCATAGGAGAACGGATGGCATTTAAAGTGCATGCAAATAAGACAGCGCTGGGCAATTTGCTGTTCATCAATTGCTCCGCCACATCAATGCACAGAGCAGCGTGAACAAGCGGCGGGCCGTGATAAAATCCATCTCGGCTTTGCCGGCCAATCTGTCTTGCAAAAGTGTTGAACCCTCATTGTGCAAAGCCCGCCTGGCCATATCGATGGTTTCGATTTGTTGAGGGTTGGACGATTGCACAGCCTGATTATAACTGTCGCAAATTTGAAAATAGTCTTTCACAATGCGGCGGAAAGGCGAGAGCGAAAGTCCGACGGCAAATTTTCCGGTGGCACTGTTTAGATCAAAAATCAAACGATTGTCCATGGACGAAAGCCTGAGCGCATAAGGTCCTTCCATGCCATTGCTTAAAGTGAAGCTATTGCCTTCCAACAAATCATGAATGGCCATTTGCCGGTCTTGCAGGGATTCTGGAGAAGGACTGAGCACGATTGAGTCATCGATGATCACTTCGCTCAAGCGATTTTTGGAAAGCGCCATTTACGCTTCATGGCTCGGTGTTGTCTCCGTCGACCACGCTGGCCCCATATCTGCCAACGTGGCATCGACACATTCTACATCCAAGCGCAATTGATGGCCTGCGGAGAACGCCAAAATAATATGGCCCGACAAATCATCAACCGAACTGAATGAAATGGCGAGAAGTGAAAGAATAGTTTCCGGCCCTACATTTTTAAAGCCCTGCTTTTGCACGGAAACAACATGATCAAAGTGCAACCCCGTGCGACGGCGGGTTTTTGCTTTTGCATCATCCCAAGCGAAACGATTAGCCACCAAAGCAAAGCGACGGCGTTTGGCATTGAAATTCAAATCAGCAAATTTCAACACCGCGTCCTGCATCTGCGCAGAAATCACGTTTAAATCATCCACATCTTGGGCCGTCAAGCGCAACATGATTTTAAACTATGCTCCAGCGATGCGGGTTACATCTGCGCCCACACCTTGCAGCTTTTCTTCCAGCGCCTCAAAGCCGCGATCAAGATGATAGACACGGTGAATATTGGTTTCGCCATGAGCGGCAAGACCAGCGATGACCAAAGACACGGAAGCGCGCAAATCAGTCGCCATCACATCAGCGCCCGTCAGCTTGGTCACACCGCGCACTTCGGCCATGTCACCATGCAAATGAATATCTGCACCAAGGCGCGCTAATTCCTGCACATGCATGAAGCGGTTTTCGAAAATGGTTTCTCGAATATGGCTCTTGCCCTTGGCCATGGTCATTAATCCCATGAATTGCGCCTGCATATCGGTTGGGAAACCGGGGTAAGGATCAGTCGTCACATCTACTGGCAAAATGCCTGAGCCATTGCGGCGAACGCGAAGCCCTTCATTGGTGGTTTCAACGGTCAACCCTGCGCGCTGCATGGTGAGAATAACATTTTCAATCGTGTCGGCGCGTGCACCGCGCAACAAAACATCGCCGCCAGTCATGCCCACTACCATGGCATAAGTTCCGGTTTCAATGCGGTCGGCCACAACAGTGTGTTCGGCCCCATGGAGCGAAGTCACGCCCGTGATGTTCAAATTGCGCGTACCGATGCCTTCAATCTTGGCACCCATCTTAACTAGGCACTCGGCCACGTCAGTAATTTCTGGTTCCATCGCAGCGTTTTCAATCGTCGTGTCGCCCTTGGCCAAAACAGCGGCCATCAAAGCAGCATGCGTCGCACCAACCGTAACTTTCGAGAATGAGATATGCCCGCCCTTCAAACCGTTCTTAGCTTTTGCAATCACATAGCCTTGGTCAATCTCGACGGTGGCGCCCAGTTTTTCCATCGCCATAATATGCATGTCCACCGGGCGTGTGCCGATGGCGCAGCCGCCGGGCAATGAAACCTTGGCTTCGCCCATGCGGGCAATGAGTGGGCCTAAAACCCAGAAGGAGGCACGCATTTTTGATACGAGTTCATAGGGGGCTGTGGTGTCGACAATTGTTTTGGCAGAAATTTTTAAAGTTTCGCCAGCCGCACCAGCTTGGCCAGGTTTTTTTCCCGCCGTGGTAATATCCACACCATGGTTTTGCAAAATGCGCTGCAGGCGCTGCGCATCAACAAGGCGTGGCACGTTATGCAGTGTCACAGTGTCCGGCGTGAGCAGTGGAATAATCATCAATGGCAGGGCCGCGTTTTTGGCACCCGAAATATCAATCACGCCATTGAGTTTGTTGCCACCGCGAATACGGATGCGATCCATCGTCTGAGAATCCCCTAAAATGTCCCTTAATTTGGGCTAACAAGCATAAATGGCGGCATTGGGGCAAGGGTTAATGCGCCCCGTGGTGAATGTCTGTTATGCGCCCGCTTCCAAGCGCTTGGCGATCTCGGCGCGCACTGGGCTTGCAGGATAAGTTCCCAGAATTTTGGTATAGGACGAAAAGAACGCCAATTCTTCCAAAGCTAACCTCACGGGGCGGTCTTCGGGGTGACCTTCAATGTCCGCGTAAAATTGCGTGGCACTGAATTGGCCTTCGATTTGGTAAGATTCAAGCTTGGTCATATTCACCCCATTGGTGGCAAAACCGCCCATCGCTTTATAAAGTGCTGCTGGCACATTGCGCACACGGAAGACAAAGCTGGTCATCACTGGGCCGTTTCCGGCTAGGGCATCTTGGCGATCGGTTGAGAGGATGATGAAGCGCGTGGTGTTATGGGCTTCATCTTCGACGTTTTTGAGCAGCGGCACCAAACCATAAAGTTCGCCCGCCAAGGCCGTGGCCAAGGCGCTGTCCGTTTTGTCTTTTGTTTCAGAAAGCTCACGCGCCGCACCTGCTGTGTCAATGGCCACAATAGGTGTTAAACCTTGCGACTTGATCATTTTGCGGCATTGTCCTAGCGCATGCACATGGCTGTGGACGGTTTTTAAATTCTCCAACTTTGCACCCGGCACGGCCAGCAAGTGAAAATGGATCGGCAAAAAATGCTCACCAATAATAGAAAGATTGGAAGCTGGCATGAGATGATGAATGTCGGCCACACGACCTGCGACAGAGTTATCAATGGGGATCATGGCCAGTTTTGCCGCGCCATCTTTTACGGCTTGGAACGCATCCTCAAATGTGCGGCACGGCAGAGGTTCAAAATCGGGGCGCACTTCAAGGCAAGCGATGTGGGAATTGGCGCCCGGTTCGCCTTGATAGGCAATTTTATGTTTCATCAATTCAAGCTTTCATCATGCGGCGCGCCGCTTCTAGATCGGCTGGCGTATTAACAGCCAAAGGCACCCTGTCAACCTTCACCACAGCCACCCGCATATCATGGTCAAGGGCGCGCATTTGCTCGAGGCCACGCAAGGTTTCGCGCGTGCTGGGGTCGAGGCTTGCCAATTTTTCCAAAGCAGCGCGGCGATACGCATAGATTGGGATGTGCTGCCAATAGGGCGGATCAACTGTTTCATCAATCTTGCGAACGAAATCTCTTACATAGGCAACTTCCCGGTCGCCACTCAGTGGGGCAATGACTTTGACTATTTTGGGGTCTTGGGTCAAAACCGGATCATCCAAGGCGGCGGCAAGTGTGGCCACATCAACAGCCTCGTTGGTCAAACCAGCCAGGCAGCGCTGCAATGCCAGTTTTTCAACCATTGGCAAATAAGCGGGTATGCTCAAGATGTTTTCGAACCGCCTTGCAGGATCGCGCATGCTCAAGGCGGCTGCAATCCGGTCTAGACTGCTGGCCAAATTGAGCGGGGTAACCATTGCATCGCCACCAGCGGCCCGCACGGTATCGGCAATTTGGTTCTCAGCGGCGGCCACTAAAACATGGCCGATATTGGCGGCAACCGCCTGTTTCCAAACTTGTACCACCATCGGAAATCCGTTGATATCAGCCAAGGGCTTACCCGGAAGGCCCGTCGCCCACATACGGGCGGGGATAACAATTATGGTATTGTGGTGCTCGATCATGGGTTTATTTGGGGGCGCGGCAAATTGTTCATGAACCCTTATAGATATTGCAGGGAGAAACCGAAACCATTAGTTTCCGCGCCGAAAACGAATAATCACGAGGCTCGGTAATTCCCATGAGTAGCTTAGAATTCAATAAAATAGCAGGCGCCGTTTTGGCCACTGGACTTTTGGTTTTGGGCTTGAAGAATTTTGGCTCTGAACTGTTCAAAACAGAAGCGCCCGAAAAACCTGGCTATGCCATTGAAGTTGCCCAAGCTGCCACAACTGACGCAGCAGCTGCAGTTAAAGCTGAGCCATTGCCTGTTCTGCTGGCCAAAGCTGACATTGGCAAGGGCATGGCTGGAGCCAAGGCTTGCGCAGCATGCCATAACTTTGAAAAAGGTGGCGCCAACAAGGTTGGACCTGCTTTGTGGAATGTTGTCGGCCGCAAAATGGGCTCGGCTGATGGTTTTACTTATTCAGATGGTTTTAAGGCAATGGGCGACAAGCCTTGGGAATTTGACGCGCTTGATGCTTGGCTGAAGGCACCGAAAGAATATATCCCGGGAACAAAAATGGCTTTTGGTGGCATTCGTAATGATCAAGACCGCGCCAATGTTATTGCCTATCTCGATAGCTTGTCAGATGCACCACAGCCGTTGCCGAAGCCTTGATTTGACCGCTATTAAATATTGAAGTTCAACACCGGAAGCAGCAGTTTCCGGTGTTTTCTTTTGGATGAACACCTGTGATATTCAAACCAACTCGAATCAGGGGACGAGACTTCAAATGATCAACCGCCGACATATACTGAAAATTGCTGGCCTTGCTCCCTTTACCAATGCCTCTGTAGCCTTTGCCGATGAACCAAAATTTACCCACGCGCTCAGCTTGTTTGGAGATGTTAAATATCAGCCTGACTTTAAACAGTTTGATTACGTCAATCCCACTGCACCTAAAACCGGAAAAATTCGGCAATGGGCTTTAGGTGGTTTTGACTCGCTTAATCCAAACTCATTGAAGGGCGACCCAGCCGCGGTCACAGTTTTAGAAACCTTGATGGTGGGTTCGCTTGATGAAGCTGCCACGCGTTATGGACTGATTGCGATGAGTGTTTCGCACCCTGATGATATTTCGTCGGCCACTTTTCGGCTGCGACCCGAAGCAAAGTTTCATGATGGCACACCCATTACGCCTGAAGATGTGATCTGGAGTTTTGATACACTCAAAGCCAATCTGCCAACCAAAGCAGCCTATTATAAAAATGTGATAAAAGCCGAACAAACCGGCGAGCATGAAGTTCGGTTTATTTTTGATCAAAAAAATAATCGCGAACTTCCATCCATCGTCAGTGAACTGGTTGTCATGCCAAAACATTGGTGGACGGCCAATGGTGCTGATGGAAAACCCCGCGATGTGTCGGCATCGACTTTGGAAATCCCACTAGGCTCTGGCCCCTATAAAATCAAAACTGTGATTCCCGGTTCATCCATCGTGATGGAGCGTGCGGCTGATTATTGGGGCAAAGATTTGGCCGTCAATATTGGCCAGAACAATTTTGATGAAATGACTTATCTTTACTTTCAAACGCAGTTGGTGGCATTCGAGGCCTTCAAAGGCGACCAAGTTGATTACAACTATGAAACCAGTTCTAAATCCTGGGCCACGGCTTATGACTTTCCGGCCATAAAAGACGGGCGCTGCATCCAAGAGAAAGTTGCGTTGAAAAAAGTAAATGGCATGCAGGGCTGGGTGCTCAATATGCGTAAAGCCAAATTCCAAGATGTGCGGGTGCGCCGGGCTTTTGATTTGGCTTTCGATTTTGAATGGTCGAATGCCAATTTGTTTTTCGGGCAATACACACGCTCGCGCAGCTATTTCAACAATTCGGAAATGGAAGCCAAGGGCCTGCCTTCGCCTGAAGAATTGGCGCTGCTCGAACCATTGAAAGACAAGTTGCCGCCGGAAGTTTTT
>CAXTKN010000110.1:0-8366 GCA_964244805.1 uncultured Aestuariivirga sp. | reverse complement strand
CCCCGGCCAACACGGTCAACGCCGCAAGGGCAAAGTTTCAGATTTCGGCACGCAGTTGCGCGCCAAGCAAAAGCTGAAGGGTTATTACGGTAACATCAGCGAAAAGCAGTTCCGCGCCGGTTATGCCGAAGCGCTGCGTATGAAGGGCGATAGCTCTGAAAACCTCATTGGTTTGCTCGAACGTCGTGTTGACGCGCTGGTTTATCGCGCCAAATGGGTTTCCACAGTGTTTGCTGCCCGCCAGCTCGTAAGCCACGGCCATGTGAAGCTGAACGGCAAGCGCATTACGATTGCTTCCATTCGCTTGAAGGTAGGCGATGTGGTTGAACTGACCGCAAAAGCCAAGGAAATGGCATCGGTTTTGGAAGCGCAAGCTTCAGCTGAACGCGATGTTCCTGATTACGTTGAGTTGGACGGCAAAGGCACAGCCAAGCTGACCCGCATTCCAACACTGACCGACGTTCCATATCCTGTGCAAATGCAACCAGCCCTCGTGGTGGAATTCTATTCACGTTAATTGACGATTTCATGTATTTTGAAGGGGCTCGCAGAAATGCGGGCCTTTTTGTTTAGGAGAATCAGATGAGTGATACTTCGCGCTTGGATGCTTTGGAAATCCGCTTTGCTCATCAAGAGCAGACGATCACTGACCTTAATGAAGTGATTACTTCGCAGTGGAAGCGCATTGAGAATTTAGAGAGTCAAATCAGGCGCTTGCATGAAGAGTTTCAGAATGTAGATCAGGGGCGGAATGCACCCGAACCGCCGCCGCCGCATTACTAAATCAACTTCACTCTCGATCCTACATCTACGCCCGGGAATATCTTTGAACCTAAATCGCCCGGCGAAATCCCATAAAGATCTGCCAGCGCCCAGCCCATATAGCGGCGCACATCATCGGTCGGCATAAGGTCACGCGCTTCGAGCAACTTGTCATCGCTGAGCCCTGGCCATTTCTTGTTGATCACTTTGCCGCCTTCTCCATTAGCCAGCAATCCGCCCGCCAGAAATGCAGCGCCGCCCGTGCCGTGATCAGTTCCGCCTGTGCCATTGAAGTGGGCGGTGCGGCCAAATTCGCTGGCGGCGATCACCAATGTGTTGGCCCATATTGGCCCCAGCTCCTGCTTCAATTGGGTGATGGCTGCACTTAAGGCTTCCAAACTTTTTGCCAAACGATTTTTTTGGTCGTCATGTGTGTCCCAGCCATAGATTGAGAATGAAGCGATGCGACATTCTTCTTTCAACATGCGTGCGGTCAAGCTGCACGTCGCTTCGATGCCTTTGCCGGGGTGTTGATCATCCTCGGCCATCATACTTTGCTGCAAATTGGCTTCAACACCTGCCATCACGGGAGCGAAATCTTTTTCGCCTTTGTAAAGCATCTCCAAAAACTGAGTTGAGTCTGACCAGAATCCCAGATCATTGTTGGTGCCGATGTTGAGATATGGTGCTGGCCCGCGCATGACCAATTGCGAGCCGGAGCCAACATCAGCAGCGAAGTTTATTTTCGTGCCGCCTATCAACGTGATCAAACGGTTTACCCAGCCTGTGTCTGATGTATCATGTGCATCGGCCCCGCGCTCTAAATAGTCTTGAGCTTCGAAGTGGCTTCGATTGCGATAAGGCGTGGACACGCTATGGATGACGCTGAGTTCTTTTGCCTCAAACAGCGGCTTCAATGGCGTGAGTGCTTCATGGAAGGCGAAATAATTATCGACAGCGAAACTTTTGGCGCTGCCCGTTGGCCGTAGCGTGGCAAAATTAGGATCGCCAATGGGTTGCACGGCATCAAGTGAATCCATGCCACCGCGCTGGATGATCACAATCAAACGCTTATCAGAATTAGCAGCCGCAAAAGTTATACCGCCCATTGAGGAATAAGCACCCGCAGCGGCGATGGTGTGGAGGAAATTACGGCGATTCATCATGATGATTAGCTCCGGTTAAATTCTGGGCTGGCCAGAACGAGGCCTAGTGCGAGCTGGCGGCTGCTGGCCAGGTTGATTGTCGATAGAGTTTGTGGGCGAAGGTTTGGGCCTAGAACGCGCGCTGCAAATATCGCTGGCTCTTCATCTTCATAGTGCTTCACAATCTTTGGAATGCGATTTAGTCTTGCACTGATGACTGACGGTGAAAGCCAGAAGCTTGGATCATCTGGCCAGCCTTTAGGGCTTGGCGCCGCCCATAATTTTTGCGTCATGTTTTCCATTGAACCAACTGTCATTGGATTTCCCGGCGGCTTGCCTTCTTCTCTTGATTTGAGTTCAAAGGCTTTTGGATCAATTTTGCTAGTGCGAAGTGCGCTGACCAGAAAAACAAAATCATTGCGCATGTTCTTGCCCAAAGGTGCTGCAGAAGCGGGATGGGCGAGGAGAACTTTATAGACTGCCGTCAGGTTGCCTTTGCTTAACTTGAATTCAGATTCCAAAGCTTTTTCTAATTCAGGATTGTTTGGTCCAACAAAATGTACAGCCAATTTATGTGCGATAAAGCGAGCGGTAGATGGGTGATCCGCCAGAAAACGAAATGCGTCTTTTGCCTCTTGCTCTTGTGGTTTTGCTCCTCCGAAAGACTTACCCATCATATTTTTCGTGCCGGGTTCGGCGCGGCCTGCGGTGAATACCACTTGGCCCGAATCCTTTTCAACATGCCAGCCCGTTAGAATTTTACTGAAAGCCACAATATCATCTTGGGTGTACCCACCACCCACACCAACGGTGTGAAGCTCTAAAATTTCGCGACCCAAATTTTCATTGAAGCCTTTTTTATTGCGATTGCCAGACTTTGAATTTGGGCCGATGGAGTTCTGTAAATTTAAATAATATACCATTGCAGTGCTGAGTTCAGCGTTGACCAGTAGATCATAAAACGAACCGAACATGTTCGGGCGGATGGTCGTTGCTTCATAAAGCCCGGCTGTCGCTTTGAGAAAACGATTGGTTGCACCTAACGCGAAATGATTTGCCCAAAAAGCCTGAAGGCGATTGGTGAACATCTGGTCGGATGTAACAGCCGCTATAACTGCGTTATGTACATCCTGCGCGTGATAGGTTTGGACCTGTTGATTCAGTTCTTTATTCTTAGTTTTCTTTGCGTCTGGATTATTGATATTTGCCATCTTGGCTTCTTTGGCTAGGGCGTTTTGCTCACCCAGATAAGTGATGCGTTCGACTAAATCTTTTTCTGCCGCAGAATCAAAATTCGGCGAAATTACCAATTCCGCCAATGGGTCAAATTTTCCACTCAACGGAATGCCAAAGCCGAAGCGAAAGGCCTTGATATAGTCAGCGTCATTCATTGAGCGTTCTCCAATATGTTTGAGAATCGGATGTAAACTTTAGACGGCTGGCCCTTGTAAATCCGTTGTTAATTCAACGCTTCAGCAATTTTTGCATCAGCCAAAGCAAAACATCCGGCGATTGTGGGGCTAAGCGGCAAATTACGATAAGAACCAATTGCACCGTTTTGTTTTAATTTTCCAGCAAGTCCCGGCTCATCCGACGTCACGACCCAGATGAAACCAAAGCTGGTTTGACGGATTGGTTTGCCTCCAGCATTCACAATGTTTGCGAAGACTTTGTCGGATGGCGTGTTTGGTTCGAAGACCGCAAGCATCGTGCCTGTGGCTTCTGGCGTTAGAGCGCCAGCCCGCATGATGATGGCCATGGCAATGAGCCAAAGTAAAATGACGGTAGCGAAAAACATCAACGCAAATTTGTGTGAAGGGTAGTTTTTCATAACTGTTTTATTCCAGAACCGTCACCCCGGCGAAGGCCGGGGCCGGGCTTAACCCACGAAAAAAAGCCCAATCCCGGACCACGTCAGGATGACGACTATTTTCTTTATTAAGCCGCTGCGCTGGCAAAATTAGCAGCCTTCACTTCCTTAATCGGCAAATGCACCAAGAATGCAAACACACCCAACCCAATGCTCATCCACCACACCGGATTGTAAGAACCAAACACATCATAAAGTTTGCCACCCAACCACACACCAAGAAATGAGCCGATCTGGTGGCTTAAGAACACGAAGCCATAGAGCGTTGCCATATATCGCGTGCCAAACATCACGATGACCAGTTGCATGGTAAAAGGCACGGTGGAGAGCCAGAGGAAGCCGAGTACTGCTGTGAACATCAGCGTGCTCACTTGCGTGATGGGAAAGCTGATGAACAGCACAGTTGCAATGGCGCGCAAAAGATAGATAGCACTCAGTGGAAAACGTTTGTCATTGCGGCCTCCCAAGATGCCAGCGGTATATGAACCCACCACATTGAATAGGCCGATTAAACCCATGGCCAAACCGGCGAACTCCTTGGTGATGCCGTGTTCAGCCAAATAAGGTGGCAAATGCACCGTCACGAATGCGAGTTGGAAACCGCAAACGAAGAACCCCGCCGTCAGCAATAAATAAGAGCGATGCCCAAATGCCAGTTTGATGGCTTGGCTCATGGTCAAATCAGTTTCGCCTGCATTGGCTTTGCTGCCTGTTGAATTTTGCACCAATAATGGCATGGCGAAGGGGATGATCAACAATGACGATGCGGCGAGGATCAGCAAAACTGTGTGCCAGCTATAGACCGATAGCATTGCGCCTGTGAGTGGTGAGAAAATGAATTGGCCGAGCGATCCAGAAGCTGTAGCCAAACCAAAAGCCCATGATCTTTTTTCAGGTGGCACGATGCGGCCTAAAGCGGCCATCACGATGCCGAATGATGACAGCGCAATGCCTACACCTACAAAAAGGCCAGCGGTAAGATTAAACAACATTGGTGTGCCCGCATAAGCCATGCCCACAACACCGATGGCATAGATTACGGCACCAATCATCAAAACGCGTGCCGAGCCATAACGATCTGCCATTGCACCCGCAAAAGGTGTTGCAATGCCCCACATCAAGTTTTGAACGGCCAGAGCAAAAGAGAATGTTTCGCGCGGCCAACTATAGGCTTGCGAAATCGGCAAGGTGAATTGGCCGAAGGTTGAGCGCACGCCAAAATTAACGATGGCCACGCAACAGCCACAGATTAAAACGGTGATCGCGAGGAAATACCAAGGCGTTGGTTTGGCAATCGTGTTCATGGTGCAATCTTAAACCTTTTCAACACGAGAGAGAAATGATTTTCCAAACTCGGCAATGGCCACACCCGACAATATCAAAAAGCCAGCGATCAATGTGGTAAACGTAACTTTCTCGCTTAACACCAGCCAACCCGCCGCTACTGCGAGAACAGGCACAAGATAAAGCGATGCGCCCATCGTGGATGAGCGTAAATGACCGGACGCAAAATTCCACGCTACGAGCGCAATGAAGGTGGCGATGACCGATAAGAAGAAGAGGGCCTGCCAATCAGCTGGCCGCATATTGGCCACAGCGCTCCACGTTGAAGCCGAAGCGAATACCAGAGCAGGTGGGGCGCACAGGATGAGTGACCAAGCGGTAATTTTAAGCGCGCCGTATTTTTCAACAAGTGGTCTGCTGAAAATCACGTAGATGGCCCAAGCTATGCCACAGGTGAAAATCATCAAGCCGCCGATGATTAAATCTGACGTGCTTTGCGCAACACCCGTATCGCCGCCGAACAGGAATAACGACCCCGCAAATGAGACGGCCATGCCTAGCAAAACTGATGCCGAAAGTTTTTCAGTGCCAAGGGCTGCGGCCATCAGTGCGATTACCATGGGCTGTGTTGAAATGATGATGCCGCCAATGCCGGCGCTCACACGGGCAAAGCCAAAAATGGTTCCCAGAAAATAACCAAACATGCCCACAGATCCGGTGAGGATCAGTTTGGGAATATCGGCGCGGTCAATCCGCCAGCCAGCAAAGGCCAGTAGCGGCAAGCAGATGATCGCCACGCTGCACATGCGGATGACGATCGAGTCTGAGGGGCCAGAAGCGAGTGCCAATGACCGCACAAACACAGGCGATAATCCCCATGTCAGAATGGCAAATGTGAGGGCAAGGAGGGCGGTGGTTTTGGAGGTCATTTCGCCAATAAAGGCGATGGCTCTGATTTGGTCAATGGTGCCAGAAGCAGGGGAGATATGAATTATCCCCCGTGCTTCTCCATCGCCACTTGCACAGCGGGGCGCTCTAACATCGCGGCACGGTGCGCCAAAATTTTGGGGAACTTTGATGTGTCCACGCCATCGCCTTCAAGCCAGTTGGCAATGGTAAACAGATAAGCATCAGCCACCGTATATTGCTCGCCCATCACCCAAGGGCCTTTGAGATATTCCCTCTCAATCATGACACAGCAATCAGTCATATTCTGCGGCACCTTTATTTTCAAGTTCTCGACCACAGCAGCATCATCTGACCAGCGGTAACCACGACGGTTATGGGCGTGGTTTGGATGCACAGTAGAAGCAAGATACGCATTGAAAGCCTGCATCTGGGCAAATGCAAATGGATCAGAGCGCGAGAGGCGCATCTTGGGATAAACATCAGCAATGAATGCTAGGATCGCCACGTTCTCGGTGATCACGCCCTTATCAGTTGCCAGTGCTGGCACGCGCCCCTTCGGGTTCACATATTTGAAGGGAGCAGTGTTTTGCTCATTCTCAGCAAAATTTACTTTGTGAGCGGTGTATTCAGCGCCCGCCTCTTCAAGCGCAATCATCGGTGCCAGCGAACAGGTTTTAGGCGCGTAATAAAGCGTGAGCATTAAACGCCAACGCCCTTATCAGCCATCAATTGCTTCAACTCACCAGACTGATACATTTCCATCATAATATCAGCGCCGCCCACAAATTCGCCCTTCACATAAAGCTGCGGCACAGTTGGCCAATTTGTATAGTCCTTAATGCCTTGGCGAATTTCATCACTGGCCAGCACGTTCACATCTTTGAACGGCACGCCAAGCTGTGTAAGGATCTGCACCGACCGCCCCGAAAAGCCACATTGCGGCATATCGGCATTGCCCTTCATGAAGAGTACAACATCATTGGTTTTTACGGTGGTGTCGATTTGGGTTTTAATGTCGGTCATTTTTCTTGCCTTTCAGATTCAATTTGTTTTTTCGCTTTGCCACAATACGCCGAGAAACGATAAATGGCGAATTCCTTTGGTAACAAGATAATGTGATCGCCCGAAGATTTCCAGTTGAATAAATTCAACTGCCGCGCGGCTTGTCTTGGGCTGCATGGAACACAGCTATGATTTCGACAGCGTCGTCATTCACTCGGTAAACTGTGATATAAGGCAGTCTTGGCACAACCAGTTCACGCGTTGCAGGCACTGCACCAGAACGGCCCGAGAGCGGAAACAAAGCTAGTCGCCGTGTTGAAATTTCGATATCGCTTACAACCCGCGCTGCGATTTTGGGATTATCCCGCGCTATGTAATCAAAGATTGCTTGAATGTCAGCTTTGGCTTCGCGCGAAAACCGAACAATCATCCAACAAGCTTGCGGAAGAACGCGTTCATTTCTGCATCGGGCACCAAATCAATAGGTCCCGCCAAGCGGCGTCGAACTTCGTTTTGTTGCTCTGCTGAAAGTGTCAACTGCGAACTATCTTGTTCAATCATTGCAAGCACCATCTTTCCAACATCGTCTTGACGACCGCTGGATAGAACCTTGGCTTTCTCAATAGCAATTTCAAGAATTTCGGTCATATGCATGTCCTACTTAATTTCAAAATTTGTAACACATTCTTGCTGGACTAGTTGTTCTTCGCTTGCCCTTCAGATTCAATTTGTTTTTTTGCTTTCGCCACAATACGCCGAGAAACGACAAATGGCAAAATGATCAAAGCGAGTGCGCCAAGGATGAGGAGGGTGGGGATTATCACTTTTCCGAACTCTTTAGATAAGCAAGAGCTGTGGTTATTTCAGGTGAAGAAGTTGTTAAATTCAGTTCAGAAGTGTTGTTCTTGGTACTCTCTAGCGAGTTTTGCCTCGTAATACTGAAAATGCCAAAGGTTTCAGAATAACAGTAAAGCACCACAAATAAGATAAGCAGTATTCCGGCGACGTTAACACCCCAATGATCAATAATCCAACCGTAGAGCCAAATACCCATCACTCCTCCGGCACACTGGTCTGCAATGCCAGCGCATGCAACTCGCCGCCCATGCGGCCTTGGAGGGCGGCATAGACCATTTGGTGTTGCTGCACGCGGTTTTTGCCTTTGAAGGCGGCGGCAACCACATTGGCCGAATAATGATTACCATCGCCCGCCAAGTCTTGGATTTGCACCACAGCGCCGGGGATGCCTTCTTTTATAAAGTTTTCAATATCTACAGCGGACATGGCCATGGGGTTAGGGTTCCTTTGTGCGCAAGATAATGCCGCGAATATGAAAATACTAGTCTCTTTCCCTCTCGCCCAACGCAGTTGGGGAGAGGGTTGGGGCCCATTGC
>CAXTKN010000109.1:0-8390 GCA_964244805.1 uncultured Aestuariivirga sp. | reverse complement strand
TATGTGCGCCATATTGAGGCCGCAGCACGCATCGCCAAGTCGGCTGATGTGAAAGTGTTTGCGCTGAATGTGGGCGGTGGCTTTCCAGCCAACTACATGCTCTCCACAGCACCCGAACCCAATGTGTTCTTCCGTATCATCGAGGAAGCTGTGGCCAAGTATTTCGGCGAACACGCGCCCAAACTCGAATGCGAACCGGGCCGTGGCTTGGTGGCCAATTGCATGTCGGCACTAACGCGCGTGAAGCTGGTGTGCACTGACGGCGAT
The DNA here is from genome assembly GCA_964244805.1 of uncultured Aestuariivirga sp. GTDB lineage: Bacteria > Pseudomonadota > Alphaproteobacteria > Rhizobiales > Aestuariivirgaceae > Aestuariivirga. The sequence continues at coordinate 8,123 of CAXTKN010000109.1, read as the reverse complement.
GACATCTTTATCAATGACGGCGTTTACGGCGCGTTGATGGAATATATGCAAGCGCCAGAGTTGAAACCACCCTTCCGCGTGATCCGCGATGGCAAAGTGATCCATGGTGCTGTGAAGTCGTGGAAAGTCTTCGGCCCAACCTGCGATCCGCTCGACGTGCTGCCGCATAATCTCGACATCTTGGAAGGCTTGCGCGAAGGCGATTACATTGAGTTTGGCACACTGGGCGCTTACGGCGTTTCAACGCTGACCAAGTTTAACGGCTATGGCGAGCATGAGATTGTTGAGGTTGAGAAGGTGCTGAGTGTGTGAAGGCACCGCTTGACTACGCCCCATAAAAAAGCAGGCCCGGAGGCCTGCTTTTAAATTTCAAACGAGAGAAAAGCTTAAGCCGCAACGGCCTCAGCATCTTCCTTCTTCTGCGATGGGCCTGAGTCGAGTCCTTTGGCAGATACATCACGGTCAACGAATTCAATGACTGCAACTGGCGCGTTATCGCCATAACGGAAGCCAGCCTTCATGATGCGGATGTAGCCGCCTTTGCGATCCTTGTAGCGAGCAGCCAGAACGTCAAACAGTTTCTTGGCTTGTGTTTCATCGCGCATTTGAGCGATGGCTTGGCGACGCGCGTGCAGGCCGCCTTTCTTTGCGAGTGTGATAAGTTTTTCAACGATCGGACGCAAGTCCTTTGCCTTTGGCAAAGTTGTGACGATTTGCTCATGCTTTATCAGCGATGCCGACATGTTCGCAAACATCGCCTTGCGATGCTCGGATGTGCGGTTGAGTTGACGGCCTTTAAAACCATGACGCATAATATATTCTCCTAACTTATAACGGGGCCGCAGCCCCGATGACTATTTTAATAATGGCTTTCCATTTTCTTGGCGAGCTCATCAATATTTTCTGGTGGCCAATTGGTGACCTCCATGCCGAGATGCAAGCCCATTTGTGCCAGCACTTCTTTAATTTCGTTCAAGCTCTTGCGGCCAAAGTTTGGCGTGCGGAGCATTTCAGCTTCTGACTTCTGGATCAAATCGCCGATGTAGACAATGTTGTCGTTCTTCAAGCAATTTGCTGAACGCACTGAAAGTTCAAGCTCATCAACCTTCTTGAGCAGAGCGGCATTGAACGGCAATTCCGAGCGTACTTCTTCAGCAACAGCTGCTGATGGTTCGCTGAAATTGATGAACACCGATATTTGGTCTTGCAGAATACGTGCAGCATAAGCCACTGCATCTTCTGGCGTGACTGCACCGTTGGTTTCAACTGTCATGATCAACTTATCATAGTCAAGGATCTGACCTTCGCGGGTGTTTTCAACGCGGTAAGACACGCGGCGCACGGGCGAATAGATCGAGTCGACCGGGATCAAACCAATGGGAGCATCTTCAGCGCGGTTACGATCAGCGGCAACATAGCCCTTACCATTGTTGATCGTGAATTCCATGCGCAGTTCGGCGCCGTTATCAAGCGTGCAGATTACATGATCAGGATTGAGGATTTGCACATCAGCTGACTGCTGAATGTCGCTGGCGCGGACAACACCCGGGCCTTCCTTCTTCAGCGTCAGGCGCTTTGGGCCTTCAGCATGCATGACGAATGCGATTTCCTTGATGTTCATGATCATCTCGGTCACGTCTTCGCGCACACCGGCAATCGACGAGAACTCATGCAACACGCCGTCAATCTGAATGGCAGTTACAGCAGCGCCTTGCAGCGATGACAAAAGAATGCGGCGCAATGCGTTGCCCAGCGTTGTGCCAAAGCCACGTTCCAATGGTTCGGCAACCACAGTTGCCATACGCTTCTTATCCTTGCCCGATTGAATATCAATCTTGGTTGGGCGGATGAGTTCCTGCCAATTCTTTTGATTAACCTGCATGTTCATGTTCCCGTTAGCCTCCGGAAGATCACTCTTCCAAAATTGGGTTTTTAGTTGGCGGCGCGAAACCGCGCCACAATGAGAATGTTAAACGCGGCGCTTCTTTGGTGGGCGGCAGCCGTTATGTGGAATTGGTGTGATGTCGCGGATCGATGTCACTTGCAAACCAGCAGCTTGCAATGCACGAAGTGCTGACTCACGACCCGAACCTGGGCCAGTGACTTCAACTTCAACAGTGCGCATGCCGTTTTCAATTGCCGATTTGGCAACCTGTTCACCAGCCAGCTGAGCTGCATAAGGAGTCGATTTACGCGAACCCTTGAAGCCCATTTTACCAGCCGACGCCCAGCAAATCGTGTTGCCTTGCACATCAGTGATGGTGATCATTGTGTTGTTGAACGATGCATTGACATGCACCATGCCCGACGACACATTTTTACGTTCTTTACGGCGCGTACGCGCTGCTTCTTTTGCCATGATCTTTAAGCCTTATTTCTTCTTGCCAGCGATGGCTTTTGCAGGGCCCTTGCGGGTGCGTGCGTTTGTGTGAGTGCGTTGACCACGAACCGGAAGACCCTTGCGGTGACGAAGACCACGGTAACAGCCCAAATCGGTCAGACGCTTAATGTTCACAGAAATTTCGCGGCGAAGATCGCCTTCCACTGTGTAATCACGGTCAATGATTTCGCGGATCGCCAAGATTTCAGCGTCTGACAGTTCATTCACACGCTTTGCAGCAGGAATCTTCACTTCAGCGCAGATGACCTTGGAATTAACTGGCCCAATGCCATTGATATAACGCAACGCGATTTCAACGCGCTTTCCAGTTGGAATATTGACACCAGCAATACGGGCCACAGGTAATCTCCTAATAATTTCAAGAACTTGCGTTCCTGTCTAAAAACAGTTTCTTCGTACTTTAAAGGCATAAGGCCGCGCATAGAGAAGTTTTCTCCCCCACGCCAGCCCAACGTCCGACTTAGAATTGCCGTGTCAATAGAGTGGAATCGCTAGCGCGTCAACCCGATTGGCAAGCTTTCTTAGTCCTTTAGTTGTTTCAACACCGCTTCCATCTCGCGGGTAACTTCCGCAATTTCGGCCATGCCATTAATCACATACAAATTGCCCTGCCCGCGGTAATATTCCACCAGTGGAGCCGTTTGCTTATTATAAACTTGAAGTCGGTCACGCACCGTCTTCTCATTATCGTCTGGGCGGCGGGTAAACTCAGTCCCGCCACATTTGTCACATGTGCCAAGCGTTTTTGGCTTGGCAAACTCATCATGGTACCCTGCCCCACATTTGGCGCAGGTATAGCGGCCGGTGATGCGCTTAACCAAAGCCTCATCATCAACCTTCATTTCGATCACGGCATCTAGCTTTGAGCCGTGTGTCCCCAGCATTTTGTCAAGGCTTTCAGCTTGCGCTGGAGTGCGCGGGAAACCGTCAAAAACCACACCCTTAGAAACATCAGGCTTCTTTAGTCGCTCGGCAACAATGCCCAAAATTACGTCGTCTGAAACCAAATCGCCGCGATCCATAATCGCTTTGGCTTTGAGTCCTGTTTCTGATCCCGCAGCTATCGCCGCGCGGAGCATGTCACCTGTTGATAATTGCTTGAACCCATGGGCTTGTTCTAAAATTTTAGCCTGCGTGCCTTTTCCTGCACCGGGTGGTCCAAGCAGAATAAGGTTCATTTGCGCCCGCCGCGCAAATTCGCCTTCTTCATCAGCTTTTCATATTGCTGCGACAGCAAATGGCCTTGGATTTGGGAAACTGTATCGAGAGTAACCGTAACCACGATCAGCAATGAAGTGCCGCCAAAATAGAATGGAACACCAGAATAGGCCACCAGCAATTCAGGGATCAAACAGATGATGACGATGTAAATTGCGCCGATCACTGTGATACGCGTAAGGATCCTGTCGAGATAATCCGCAGTTTGATCTCCAGGGCGAATGCCCAAAATAAAGCCGCCAGACTTCTTTAAATTATCCGCAGTCTCTTTCGTGTTAAACATGATCGACGTGTAGAAGAAGCAGAAGAATACAATCAGCGCAGCATACAAAATCAGAAACAACGGCTTGCCGTGACCCAGCAAAGCCGTGGCTTGGTTCAACCAATCAGGGCCCTTACCAGCTGAGAAGTTTGCAACAGTCAAAGGCAGCAGCAACAATGATGATGCAAAGATCGGCGGAATAACGCCCGACGTATTGAGCTTCAAAGGCAGATGCGAACTTTCAGCTTGCGTTACGCGCATGCCAACTTGTCGTTTCGGATATTGAATAAGCAAGCGCCTTTGCGCGCGTTCGAAATATACAATGAATGCGACGACAGCAATCGCCATGATCAAAATTGCCATGATCAGGAACGGTGACATCAAACCTTTGCGGCCGAGTTCCAACATGCCAGCAACTGCGGCTGGAAGATTGGCAACGATGCCTGAGAAAATGATAAGCGATGTGCCATTACCGATGCCGCGTGCGGTGATTTGCTCACCCAGCCACATGAGGAACACCGTGCCGCCCGTGAGTGTGATCACCGTTGTCGCGATAAAGAACGGTCCGGGGTTGATAACCAGCCCCCCTCGCCCCTCAAGCCCAACAGCGATACCGTAAGCTTGCAGAGCTGCGAGAAGCACCGTGCCATAGCGCGTATATTGATTGATTTTCTTACGGCCTGACTCGCCTTCTTTTTTCAAGGCTTCAAGCTGAGGAGAAACTGTCGTCATCAACTGCATAATAATCGAAGCAGAAATATACGGCATGATGTTGAGTGCGAAAATGGCCAAACGACCAAGCGCACCACCAGCCAACCCATTCACCCAGCCTAAAATGCCCGATGCATTTTGCGCAGCAAACTTAGCGACTTCGGCTGTGTCGACACCAGGAATTGGAATGTAAGAACCAAGACGGTAGACGATTAAAGCGCCAAGGGTAAACCACAGGCGCTTTTTCAAATCTTCTGATTTGGTGAGCGAGCCGAAATTGATATTTGCCGCGAGTTGTTCAGCTGCTGATGCCATGTTTCACCTTTAAGTTCATTGTCACTCCACCATATGGGGAGTGATTTCTAAACCATCAACCTTTGGCCTTTTCTTCGGCCTTAGGCTTATCAACGCGAGAAACCTTCACGCTGCCGCCCGCTTTTTCAACAGCAGCAGTCGCACCTTTTGAAGCGTAATAAACTTCAAAAGCAACCTTGGCTTTGATGTCAGCTGTGCCGATCAAGCGAACGCCGCCTGATTCCAACTTGGTGATCACACCAGCGGCCAGCAGTGTTGCACCAGTAACTGGAGCTTTCACATCAAGCTTCTTGGCTTCAATGGCAACCGCAACGCGGGCCAGATTGATTTCATTGTAAGGCACTTCATTTGGCTTGTTAAAGCCGCGCTTTGGCAAACGACGATAAATCGGCATTTGTCCGCCTTCAAAGCCAGCCTTGGCACCGCCCTTACGAGCCGTTTGGCCCTTGCCGCCGCGTCCGCCGGTTTTGCCTTTGCCTGAACCTAGGCCGCGACCGATGCGCTTGCGATCTTTCTTGGCACCTGCATTATCTGCAATCTCATTCAATTTCATAATCAGAATTCCTTAAACTTATTCGACCACGCGAACGAGATGGGCCACCTTGGCAAGCATGCCGCGAAGGGCCGGCGTATCAATCAAAGTTGAACGACGACGAATCCGGTTCAAACCCAAACCAATCAAAGTTGAACGTTGATCAGCAGGACGACGCTGTGGGCTCGCATATTGTTCAATCGTAACGGTTTTGCCCGAAGCTGCTTTTGCCATTTGTATATTCCTTAAACCTTAGTCCGAAACCACTTCGGTGGTGCGGTTGCTCAAAATTTCGCTGACTTTTTTGCCACGACGGCTGGCAACTGAGCGTGGGCTCACTTGCTTCTTCAGCGCTTCGAATGTGGCACGAACCATGTTGTATGGGTTCGACGAACCAGTGGATTTCGCCACCACGTCAGCCATGCCAACTGATTCAAACACAGCGCGCATCGGGCCGCCGGCGATAACGCCAGTACCAGCTGGTGCTGTACGAAGAATAACTTTACCAGCACCCCAACGTCCTGAAACGTCATGATGCAATGTGCGGCCTTCACGAAGTGGCACGCGGATCAAAGCGCGCTTAGCGCCTTCGGTTGCCTTGCGCACAGCTTCTGGAACTTCACGGGCTTTACCGTGACCAAAACCAACACGACCTTTTTGATCGCCTACAACAACGAGTGCTGCAAAGCCAAAGCGCTTACCGCCCTTAACAACTTTTGCAACGCGGTTGATGTGAACCAACTTGTCCGTGAATTCAGAGTCTTTCTCTTCACGATTGTCTTTGCGATCGGAACGTTCTTTAGCCATTGTGTTTTGCCATTCGCCCTAAAAATTAAAACTGAAGTCCACCAGCGCGCGCTGCATCGGCTAAAGCCTTTACACGCCCGTGGTAGATGTAACCGCCGCGATCAAACACCACTGTTGTGATGCCAGCTTTGGTGGCGCGTTCAGCAATCAGTTTGCCAATGGCTTCTGCTGCTGCTTTGTCTGCACCGGTTTTCTTCGATGTCATGAAGCCTTCTTCCAAAGTGGAAGCGGCCGCCACAGTAACACCCTTCACATCATCGATGATCTGAGCATAAATGTTCTTTGAAGAACGGAACACCGAAAGACGGGGCCGCCCATTCTCGCGCCTTGCCAATGCCTTGCGAACACGTGCTTTGCGGAGCGTAATAGCTGATGCGTTGTTTGCCATATCTCTGTTCCGTTATTTCTTTTTACCTTCCTTGCGGAAGATTTTTTCGCCTGCGTATTTAACACCTTTGCCCTTGTAAGGCTCTGGCCCGCGATATTCGCGGATCTCTGCTGCCACTTGGCCAACGCGTTGCTTATCAATGCCGCTGATCACGATTTCCGTGGGCTTTGGCACTTTAATATCAATGCCATCTGGAACTGGATAGTTCACATCATGGCTGTAACCAAGATTGAGTTGTAGAACCTTGCCAGCTAGTGCAGCACGGTAACCAACGCCGTTGATTTCAAGTGTCTTGGAATAACCTGTCGTAACGCCCGTGACCATATTGGCCACCAAAGTGCGCGACAGACCCCAAGACGAACGCGAGAGCTTGGTTTGATCTTTTGGATCAACCTTAACGCCGTCGGCTTGCATCTTGACCAATACAAACTCATTCAACACTTGCTTCAATTCGCCCTTAGGACCCTTGACGCTAACCTGTTGCCCATCGATCGTGGCGGTGACGCCTGCCGGAACGGGAACTGCTTTTTTTCCAATACGAGACATAATCTACCTCAGAACACTGTGCACAGCACTTCGCCGCCAACATTCTGGGCGCGTGCTTCTGAATCCGACATCACACCCTTTGGGGTGGACAGGATCGAGATGCCCAAGCCGTTGAACACGGATGGCAAAGTTTGAACCGATGCGTAAACGCGACGGCCTGGCTTTGATACACGGTCGATTTCCTTGATTGCAGGAAGACCGTCGAAATATTTGAGTTCCACTTCGATCTCAGACTTACCGTCTTTTTCGATCACAGCAAAACCGCGAATGTAACCTTCTTTGTGCAACACTTCCAACACACGTTCACGCAGTTTCGATGGTGGCACCGTTACTTTGTTCTTGTTACGCATGTGGGCGTTGCGGATACGTGTCAGCATATCGCTGATAGGATCTGTCATGCTCATCGCTTTATCTCCTTACCAGCTCGACTTGACCATGCCGGGGATCAAACCCTGGTTGGCCATTTCACGCATCGCAATACGCGAGAGTTTTGTTTTACGGTAGAATGACCGTGGACGACCGGTGATTTCACAACGGTTACGAATGCGAACCTTGGCAGAGTTGCGTGGCATTTCGGCCAACTTCAACGCTGCTGCGAAACGCTCTTCCATCGGCGTATCTTTCTTCATCACAATCGCCTTAAGGCGACTGCGCTTTGCATCAAAACGCTTGGACAGCGCACGGCGCTTGTCGTTGCGATTTATAGAGCTCGTTTTTGCCATGGAGCGTCCTCAGTTCTTTACAGTTCTAACCATCATGCAGCCTTTTTTTGTTGCTGGCTGCGACGGAATGGGAAGTTGAATAATTCGAGAAGCGCTAGAGCTTCTGCGTCGGTTTTGGCAGTGGTGCAAACCACCACGTCCATACCCCAGATACGATCGATCTTATCATAATCGATTTCAGGGAAAATCAGATGTTCTTTAATGCCCATGGCATAATTGCC
>CAXTKN010000108.1:0-8415 GCA_964244805.1 uncultured Aestuariivirga sp. | reverse complement strand
GGGGGCGAAACAGGATCGACAAGGGTGTAAAGGTTGGTTTTTTGCTCGTGATTGTACCGACGTTATCGGGCTATTTTCTAGTTGCAAACGATAACTTTGCTCCGGTTGCTCTCGCTGCTTAATGTAGCGCGAAAAACCAAAACTTGAAGCCCTTGGGTTTAGCGACCTAAGGCGGGGTTCGCCGGTACCTGGCAACAGAAACCGGCACTTCTCATTTTAAAACCAGAATTTGACCGTCTGCATCAAATGTTGTAAAGATTGATGTATGCGCACCACACTAGATATTTCACAAGACGTATTGTTGGCAGCCAAAGAAATGGCTGCGCGCACGAACATGTCTATGGGAGAAGTCATTTCCGAGTTGGCACGAAAATCTTTGCGCAGCGGCACCCCTACTCAAAACGGAATGCGTAATGGTTTTCCTGTGCTTGCCCCTTCGGGTCAGGCAATTACCAGCGAATTCATTAAGGCGCTGATGGATTCTGAAGACTAGCCATGCGCGCGCTGTTTGATGTTAACGTCCTCATCGCGCTATTCCAGCCTGACCACATTCATCATCAACGTGTTCATCAGTGGTGGGAAGCAAACCAACATCTCGGTTGGGCGAGTTGTCCGATAACCGAAAACGGATTTGTGCGTATTCTTTCACAACCGAAATATCCGATGCCACAAACCATTCCTGCGGCAATCAAATTATTGACCATGGCAAAGCAAGCTACCAATCATGAATTCTGGGCGGACAGTGTCTCTCTGCTCAACCCTGCCCTGTTCAGCGCAGGTTCTTTCATTCAGCACAGCCAAATTACAGACTCATATCTTTTAGCGCTTGCAGTCAAAAACAAAGGCCGCCTCGTAACTCTCGATCAGACTATCAAGAGTTCGCCTGTTGAAGGTTTTACCAAAGAGCGACTTCAGGTGATTTGATTCCATGAACTTAGCACTAAAAGCGACAACCCAAATCCAGGAAAGCGTGACAAGCCCCCACCCGTGCGGCTATGTTGCGGTCTTGAGTCGATTTTACCTGCGAGAACTAAATGCCTGAAGACCTGATGCGCTACGACCAACTCGCCCAAAACGCCCTCAAAGGCGTGGTGCGCGAAGCGTTGCGCCGCGTTGAAAAGTCAGGCCTTCCAGGTGAACATCACTTCTATATTCAGTTCAATACAAAATATCCGGGCGTGAACATTGGCGCTCGGCTTGCTGAACGTTATCCGCGCGAGATGACGGTTGTTCTGCAACATCAGTTCTTTAATCTGCAAGTGACGGAAGAACGCTTTCAGGTGGAACTTTCTTTTGATAATATTCCCGAGCGCTTGATTGTTCCTTTTGCGTCGGTAAAAGGTTTCCTTGATCCTGCGGTGCAGTTTGGTCTTCAGTTTGAAGTTGTTCACGAAGAACCTGCAACTGCCGCAGCGGAACCAAAGTTAAAAAAAACCACCGAACTAAAAGTCGCCACAAATACGACTGAAAAATCTGATGAAGACATTTCAGAAGAAAAAACAGATGATGCGCCAAAGGTTGTATCGCTCGATGCTTTCCGCAAAAAATAAAATCATTGCAGCAGGTGCTTTGGCACTTTCGGTAGTGGCCTTCCAGGTAGCGTTCAGCCAAACGGCGACAGAACAAGCTGATCTTGCAAGCCTAACAACGGGCTCCACACTGCCTGTGATCACCCCACAAAACATTAACATACTTCCAGCCAAGAAAATTTTTGGCGCTCAGACCACACCTGATAAAGTATCGCCCCAAGCCATTGGCACCTATGCCTTAGGGTGTATGGCCGGCGCGCAATCTTTGCCGGTAACGGGCCCTAGCTGGCAAGTGATGCGGCTCAAGCGCCATCGCAATTGGGCCCTGCCCCAAACAATCAGTTTAGTTGAACGACTGGCAACAGATGCCAAAAGAAATTTCAGTTGGAACGGGCTGCTTGTCGGAGACATGCAACAACCGCGCGGCGGACCTATGCTCACCGGCCATGCCAGCCATCAAATTGGACTGGACGCCGACATCTGGTTTACACCAATGCCCGACCGCGTTTTGACAGCAGCCGAACGTGAGACTTATGTTCCGCTCGAAATGGTGAAAAGCCATTATGAGATGAATACAAGTAATTGGTCCGATGAGCGCGCAAAATTGTTAAAGACAGCTGCTTCATATCCTGAAGTGGCGCGCATATTCGTGCACCCACCAATCAAAGCAGCCTTGTGTAGTTGGGCAGCAAATGACGCCGATAAGTCTTGGCTTGCTAAAATTCGGCCGATGCCGAACCATACTTTTCATTTTCACATGCGCCTCAACTGCCCAGTCGGCATGAAGAGTTGCAAAAACCAGTGGAAACCAAAGCCTGATGATGGAACAGGTTGCGGCAAAGAACTGGCATATTGGATGAGCGGAAAGGCGTGGCAAAAACCAAAACCCAATCCAAACGCCAAACCCTATGTGCCCCCGCCCCCCTTGACTCTCAGCGGCCTTCCTGCTGAATGCCGCGCCGTTGCCACAGCGCCATAAACTATGTGCAGTGCTTCGGGGCCTAGCGCCCAACCGGGGGTCTATTCATGTCTGCACACACTGAAACAGCAGGAACTTTTGACCGCGCTAAACTAAAGCTCGCTTTCGCCTCAATCGGCGTAGTGTTCGGCGATGTTGGAACGAGCCCCATCTACACAATGCGCGAAGCCCTTCACCCAGTCGTTGCAGCTGGTGGCGATTTGCGATTGGCCGTATTTGGTGTGGTGTCGCTTTTGCTTTGGGCAATTTTCATTATTGTCACGCTCAAATATGTCATCCTGCTGATGCGTGCTGACAACCGTGGAGAAGGTGGAATTCTTTCATTGGTTGTTTTAGTTGAAACCTTGCTCAAGAAAAAAGGCGGCATCATCCTCGGCCTTGGTATTGTTGGCGCTGCTTTCTTTTTTGGCGACGCAATGATCACACCAGCCATGACAATTTTATCCGCCATCGAAGGCTTGACGATTATCAATTCTGGGTTCCAGCCTTTCGTTGTGCCAATGACCGTAGCAGTTATTCTAACGCTGTTTACAATACAATATAAAGGAACCGCTGGCGTTGCTTCGGTTTTCGCACCTGTAACATTGGTTTGGTTTATAACGCTTGCGGTAATGGGAATTGTTCACATCAGCGATGATCTCGAAATTTTCCAGGCGCTTAATCCAATTCATGGCATCATGATGTTGGTGCGCCAACCCGGCCTTGCTTTGCTTGTGTTCGGCGGTGTTTTTCTTGCTGTGACGGGCGGCGAAGCCCTCTATGCGGATATGGGCCATTTTGGCAAAAACCCGATCCGCATGGCCTGGCTCGCTGTTGTATTGCCAGGTCTCGTGCTCAACTATCTTGGCCAAGGTGCATTCATTATTGCGCATCCTGATGCCATCGATAATCCGTTTTTCTTGATGGCTCCCACATGGGCTCTGCTGCCTCTCGTTATATTGGCAACTTTGGTTGCAATCATTGCCAGCCAAGCCGTGATCACGGGTGCATTTTCAATTGGCCAACAGGCCATGGCATTGGGTTTGTTCCCGCGTATGAACATTGTGCACACCAGCGAAACAGAGGAAGGCCAGATTTATGTCGGGCAAATTAATTGGATCGTTATGTTTGGCGTGTTGATTTTAGTTCTCGTTTTCCAAACATCTTCCAACCTCGCATCCGCCTATGGTATCGCGGTGAACACGTCGATGCTTGTTGACACTATTCTCGGTATTGTGTTCTTCTGGCAGTCTCGAAATTTGCCTCGCGTGATTGCTATTCCGGCTTTGATTTTTGTCTTCTTTGTCGAAGCCATGCTCTATGCCGCCAATATGTTGAAGCTGCTGCATGGCGGCTACATGCCTGTGCTTATTGGATCAACAATAATTCTTCTTATGATTACATGGATGCGCGGCAGACGTGCTTTGGCCAATAAAATTAATAAAGAATCGATTGAATTGGTGGGCCTTTTGGAAAGCCTTGAGCGTCGCCCACCTGCCCGTGTTGCTGGAGCGGCAGTGTTTATGCAGACCGACATTAAGTTTGCACCAAGCGCCCTTATGCACAATCTGAAACACAACCGCGTATTGCACGATAAACTCGTATTTATCAGTGTCGAAACAGTCAAACAGCCAAGATGGGAAGGTGACCGTGTTACCGTCACCCAAGGCCCACTTGGTGCGTGGATGGTAATCGCAAAATTTGGGTATATGGAACAGCCCGATGTTCCCGCAGCACTTCGCGCTTGTGCAGATAAAGGCCTTGAGATTGATCCGCTCCAAGCATCATATTTTCTGGGTCGTCGCGTCATTAAAATGTCAGCAAGATCGTCGATGCCTTTTTGGCAGCAGCGCATCTTTATTATGTTAGCAAACCAAGCTGCCAAAGCCGTGGAATTCTTCCGAATTCCGCCTGACCGCGTGGTCGAACTTGGCATGCAAATGAGCATTTAATATTAGTCTGACTAAGAGGCCCATACCATGTCGTCTCAAACCGAAAAACTTACAGGCAGCGCTACCGCAAAAATGGCGTTTGCATCAATCGGCGTAGTCTTCGGCGACATCGGCACCAGCCCACTTTATACTATGCGCGAAGCTTTACGCCCTGTCATATCTGCGGGGGGCGATACACGGTTAGCAGTGCTCGGAGTCGTTTCACTATTGATCTGGGGACTGCTACTGATCGTAACACTCAAATACGTGTTCATTATTATGCGCGCCGACAATCACGGCGAAGGTGGCATTCTCAGTCAGGTCGCTTTGGTTCAGGGCCTCTTAAAAGATAAAGCCAACTTTGTTTTATTATTGGGGATCATCGGCGCGGCATTCTTTTTCGGCGATGCCATGATCACACCTGCAATATCAGTTTTATCAGCAGTCGAAGGCCTGAAGATTATCAACCCCGGCTTTGCCAGTTTTATATTGCCAATCACATTGGCTGTCCTCATGGCTTTATTTTTCTTTCAATATCGCGGAACATCTGACGTCGCAAAAATTTTTGCGCCCGCCACAGCACTGTGGTTTCTCGTCATTGGCATTATGGGCCTCGTCCAAATCATAAAAGATCCTGCAATTTTTCAAGCCGTCAATCCCTACTATGGCGTGGCCATGCTTCTTCAACGTCCGGGTCTTGCTCTCTTGGTGTTCGGCGGCGTGTTCCTAGCCGTCACGGGCGGCGAAGCGCTTTATGCTGATATGGGGCATTTCGGCAAAAAACCAATACGCTTGGCTTGGCTCTGCGTTGCTCTTCCTGGCTTGTTGCTGAATTATTTGGGCCAAGGCGCATTTGTTTTAATGACACCAGCGGCAATGGAAAATCCGTTTTTTCTAATGGCGCCAAGTTGGGCTTTAATCCCACTCGTGATCCTCGCAACACTCGTCACGATAATCGCCAGTCAAGCTGTAATAACTGGTGCTTATTCAATCGCGCAACAGGCCATGTCGCTCAATCTTATCCCGCGTATGGAAATAACCCACACCTCAGAGTCTGAACAGGGCCAAATCTATATTGCAAATATAAATTGGTTGCTTTTGACAGGTGTCCTTATGTTGGTGCTGGTGTTCAAATCTTCCGACGCGCTCGCATCTGCTTACGGAATCGCTGTCAACGTGGCGATGCTGGTGAATAACGCTCTCGCCATTATCTATTTCTATTACTCCAAAACACTACCACGTTATTTGGTTTTACCTGCGTTGAGTTTCATCTTCTTGATCGAAACCGTTTTCCTCGCTGCCAATGGCTTGAAGCTCGCTTCAGGTGGATATCTTCCACTGATCATCGGCACTTTCATTATGATCATAATGTTAACGTGGATGCGCGGTCGAAACTTACTGATCGCCAAATATAACCGTGAATCGGTTCAGCTCAATGATGTGTTGCAAAGCTTGGAGCGCCATCCGCCATCACGTGTTGCTGGTGCCGCCATTTTCATGCAGACAGACCGAAAATTTGCACCAAGCGCATTGATGCATAATTTAAAACATAACCGCGTGCTGCATGATAGACTGATCTTTATATCCATCGAAACCACCAACCAACCGCGCGCCGATGATGATCGCGTTCAAGTCACCCAAGGCCCCCTGGGAGCGTGGATGGTTCACGCAAAATTTGGCTATATGGAACAACCTGATGTTCCAGCCGTGCTTCGCGCTTGCGCTCCTTTTGGACTGGAAGTTGATCCTCGCCAAGCGTCATATTTTCTGGGGAGGCGTGTCATCAAATCTTCGCCCAAGTCCGCCATGCCGTTTTGGCAGCAGCGCATATTTATCATGCTGGCCGACCAATCTTCGCGCGCTGTTGAATTTTTCCGTATTCCACCAGATAGAGTGGTCGAACTTGGTATGCAAATGAGTGTCTGATGAAATCACTTCTCCCCTTTTCACTTGCTGGTCGATTTTGGCGCGGCAATATCCATACCCACTCAACCCAATCCGATGGTGCATTGTCCCCGGAAGCAGTGGTGCAGGCCTATAGAGATGCAGGCTATGATTTTCTGCAGCTGTCCGAGCACTTCATCGAGCATTACAACTGGCCGATCAATGACACGCGCAAATTCCGTTCGAACAACTTTACCACGCTAATCGGCGTAGAACTCCACGCGCCTGAAACGAGCGCGGGTGAACTCTGGCATATTGTAGCGGCTGGCCTTCCGCTCGATTTTGTGCCTTGCGCTCCTGATGAAACTGGCGCGCAATTGGCACGACGTGCCCGCGAGGCCGGTGCATTTGTTGGCATTGCGCATCCAGCTTGGTCGCAACTCACGCTCGAAGACGGCAAGGCACTTGATGCTGCCCACGCTGTTGAAATTTATAATCATGGTTGTTTCGTTGAATGCGACCGTGGCGATGGCTGGTATTTGCATGACCAACTGATGAACGAAGGCCACCGTCTTACGGCCTTTGCCACGGACGACGCACATTTTAAATCGCCGGACCATTTTGGCGGTTGGGTCAATGTGAAAGCCCAGAGCCTCGATCCTGATATATTGTTGCAAGCGTTGAAAGATGGCCATTACTATTCCAGTCAAGGCCCTGAGCTTTATAATATCAGCCAGCAGGGCAAAGAGTTGGACATCGCTTGTTCGCCGGTCGATACCATCGCCGTCGTTTGCGGTAATTCTCGCACTTGCGTGAGAACTGGCAAAGCAATCACCTCCGCCAGTTTTGACCTAGCGAAACTAGAAACCGGCTGGCTGCTTAAAAAGCCGAGCCCTTGGTTTCGCGTCACGGTCATTGATCATGCTGGAAAGAGAGCGTGGAGCAATCCTTATTGGTGGGATGAGTTGCGCTGAAGCGCCATCAACACCAGCGCAAGAACGCTAAAGCCAGCGCCAATCAGAAATACCGGCGCCTCGCCCGCCCTATCCCATACCACGCCAGCCACAACACTGGCCACTAAGGTTGCAACGCCGCTCACCAAAGCAAATACGCCGTAAGCTGTGCCACGCAAATCCGCTGGCGCTGAATCAGCAACCAGCGTCGACAAGATGCCTTGCGTCAAACCCATGTGCAGCCCCCAGATCGCCACGCCCACCATCACCATTAATGGCCCCGGTGCATAAGCCAAAACCACATCGGCCACGATTAAACTGATCAAGCCCGCAGCCAAAAGGCCGCCTCGCCCCAATCTGTCTGAAAGCACACCAGCAGGATATGAAGACAGCGAATAGACAAGACTCATGACCACCATCACCAAGGGCACAAAAGCCAGCGTCATTCCTGAATTGGAGGCGCGCAAAACCAGAAACGCTTCCGAGAACCGCGCCAACATCACAGCAGCGCCAAGGGCCGCCACGATCCAAAACGGCCGCCCCAAATTCTTGGCCGTGGCCAAATTGAACCCGGCCTTGCGTTTGTTATCGTTGATCACCGGTGCTGGCTCTTCAACGCCAAAGGCCAAAACCAAAACCGCAATCAACGCAGGCACACAAGCAACCCACAACACACTGCGCAAATCCATCGCCCACAGGCCAATCAAAATGACCGCGATCAGCGGCCCAACAAACGCGCCAATCGTATCAAGCGATTGCCGCAAACCAAAAGCCGCACCCCGAAGTGCGGGTGCTGTCATATCGGCCACCATCGCATCGCGCGGCGCACCGCGAATGCCCTTGCCAATACGGTCCGCAAACCGCGCAATAAATACGCCAGTCACCGATGTGGCCAAAGGAAACAGCGGCTTTACAATCGTCGCCATGCCATAACCCAAAAGCGCCAAACCCTTTCGGCTTTTCCATTTATCACTGAGCACGCCAGAGAACAGCTTTGAAATTTGCGCAGTCGCCTCCGCAATGCCTTCAATGAGCCCCAGCAAAGTGGCCGAAGCCCCCAATGTGCCCACCACAAAAAGCGGCAACACGCCATGGATCATCTCCGAAGAGATATCCATAAACATCGACACAAACCCCAGCATCCATACGCCACGCGGAAT
>CAXTKN010000107.1:0-8435 GCA_964244805.1 uncultured Aestuariivirga sp. | reverse complement strand
GAAGCCAACGCCATCAAGGAAGCCAATCGTTTGGGTATTCCAGTTGTGGCGATCATTGATACCAACTCCGATCCACATGGCGTCAACTTCCCAATTCCTGGCAATGATGACGCAGCGCGCGCTGTAGCTTTGTATTGCGATCTGGTGTCCCGTGCCGTTTTGGCCGGCATTGAAGCATCGCAACATCATTCAGGTGTTGATGCAGGTGCTGCTGAACAGCCAATCGCTGAAGCACTGCCAGCTTAATTTTTAACGACACATAACGGGCCCGCGATGTTGCGGGCCCATTTCGACATTTAATCAAGAGGTTTGACATGGCTGACATTTCTGCTGGCATGGTAAAAGAACTACGCGAAAAGACTGGCGTGGGCATGATGGATTGCAAGGCTGCATTATCAGCCACCAATGGCAATATGGAAGAGGCCGTAGATTGGCTGCGCGCCAAGGGCTTGGCCAAGGCAGCCAAGAAATCGACCCGCGTTGCCGCTGAGGGCCTTGTAGGCTTGAGCGTTAAAGGAATGACTGGCGCACTCGTTGAAGTGAACTCTGAAACTGACTTCGTTGCCCGCAATGAAAAGTTCCAAGCCATGGTTGCTGAAATTTCAAAGCTGGCCTTGTTGGCCAATGGTTCAACTGAGTCGTTAAAGACCATGCATTTCCCAGGAAGCAAGCATGCCGTTGCTGAATATGTGGCCGAAATGGTTGCGACCATCGGTGAAAACATGACTGTGCGCCGCACAGCTGAGCTCACCGTTAAAGATGGCGCTATCGGTTCTTACATCCATAACCAAATCGCTCCTGGCATGGGCAAGATCGGTGTAATCGTTGCACTTGAATCAACCGGCGACAAAAAAGAGCTTGCAGGTTTTGGCCGCATGCTGTCGATGCATATCGCAGCAACTAACCCTGTGGCGCTTAGCCTCGACGCTGTGCCGAAGGATGTTCTGGCGCGTGAAGTCGCGGTGCTTGAAGAAAAGAATGCCGGCAAGCCTGCCAATGTGATGGAGAAAATCATCGCCTCTGGTCTGAAGTCATATGCCAAAGAAACGTGCTTGCTCGAACAGTCTTATGTTCATGATGGTTCCAAGACCGTCACTCAAGCACTTGAGGAGATAGCCAAGAAGGCTGGAGCTGCTGTGAAGCTGACAGGTTTTGTGCGCATGCAATTGGGCGAAGGCATTGACAAAGGCGATGGCGATGATTTTGCCACTGAAGTGGCCAAGATGTCTGGCCAATAAGCCGTTGCTATTCTAGATTTCAACAGCGGGCAAAGACAATTTGCTCGCTGTTTACTTTTGTGCGATGGTATGACGTTGCATCAAGTGCGGCTGTTGCGTTAACGCACTTTCCATCTTCGGGGGCAACGAAGGTGAAGACATGAATTCTGAAAATATTGATCCGATGCTGGTTCGCATTGCGAAAGCGATTGCGATGAGCGAAGGCGATGATGATTGGCATGCGCATCTTCCCGCAGCACGAGCTTCTCTCGAAGTTTTGCGCGAGCCTTCGTTTGCTATGCTCGAAGCAGCAACTCCGGGCTTGCCTGACTGGGGAGATTTGCCCACTGACTGGCGGGCAATGATTGATCACGTGCTGGGCGAAAATATTGAGACGAACGACAATGAAGTCGTTTCGTCCCATAACCGCGTTACGCGTTAGAGTGTTTTAACGACCGCCAAACATTGGTTTTGGTGCTTGACCGAAACTTTGCAAAGGCTTGGCGCTGGCAACTGGTGGAGTAAAGCTGCTCTTTGGAATGAAAGCTGGTTTAGGTTGACCTTGGTTCGCCATTGCTTCAATTTCGTCGGAAATGTCAAAGCCAGGCCCGTCGCCATAGTCGTTATCATTAAGGTCACCAGGTAGCCCGCAGAAATACCAAAGAAATGGCGTTCCAACGATCAAGAGAAGACTCCACCAGCCAGTGCGGTTGGTATCGTGCAGCCTTTTTATTGAAAGTACGATCAGTGACCAGAATGGTGGTATTATAAACGCAAAGAATAATATCGCTTGAAACCCTGAAATACCTTTCCCAAAAATGTCTTGAATGATTTGGATAACAAATCCAAAGCAAACAAAATAAACAAAGACGCCGAACATACCCAACAAAAATTTTGTTCTATTAATACGGCCAGAAAAATCGAAAAATAGTGAAAGCATGTTTTTATCTCCCTCTCCCACGACGTTAAATGAAGGATACTTATTTTTCTTTTAAACGTCCCAAGGTCGACGACATATTGTTAACCGATGATTAAAAGCGAATCGTCAGAGATGCGCTAAAGTGTTTTTGATAAAGAGATCCAAAATCATGGCAAAACCTAAATACAAACGCATCCTCCTTAAAATTTCTGGCGAAGTTTTAATGGGTTCAGAACCGTTTGGCATTGACCTTAAAACAGTTGGGCGGGTTGCAGATGAGGTAATTGCCTGCACGGATGCAGGTGCGGAAGTCGCATTGGTGATTGGCGGCGGAAACATTTTCCGTGGGCTTGCTGGTGCAGCAAAAGGCATGGACCGGGTTTCGGCCGATCATATGGGGATCATGGCCACGGTCATGAATGCGCTCGCCATGCAAGGAGTTTTGAACTCCAGAGGTGTCGATGCCCGGATGCTCTCGGCCATTGCAATGCCTTCAGTTTGCGAAACTTACTCAGCGGCCAAGGGCATTCATCATCTCGAAAAGGGCAGGGTGGTTATTTGTGCAGCGGGGACGGGCTTGCCATTTTTTACAACTGATACAGGTGCAGCTTTACGCGCGGCAGAGTTGAAGTGTGATGCATTGTTGAAAGGCACGAGCGTTGACGGGGTCTATTCTGCTGACCCCAAGAAAGACCCGAAAGCCAAGCGGTTTGATAAAATTACATTTGGCGATATTTTAGCAAAGGATTTGCGGATCATGGATCCCGCAGCAATCGCACTTGCGCGGGATAACGGGATTCCGGTAGTGGTATTTTCCATTCGTGAGGCCGGAAATGTTGAGCATGTGCTCAAAGGCTCTGGCCAGTTTACATTAGTGACAAAGGATTAGACTATGGCGCAACTTCCTGATTTTGACGCGGCAGATATCAAACGCCGCATGAACGGTGCAATTGATTCACTGAAGCATGATTTTGGTGGATTACGCACGGGTCGTGCGTCCACAAGTTTGCTCGATCCTGTGATGGTTGATGCTTATGGTGCAAAGATGCCGATTTCACAGTGTGCATCGGTTTCTGTGCCGGAGCCGCGCATGCTGCAAATTTCGGTTTGGGACCGCGGATTGGTGATTGCTGTAGAGAAGGCGATTCAACAATCGAATTTAGGTTTGAACCCACAAACTGAGGGCCAGGTTATTCGTTTGCGCATGCCCGACTTGACGCAAGATCGCCGCAAGGAACTTGTTAAGGTTGCACATACTTATGCTGAAAAAGGTCGTGTGGCCGTTCGTAATGTACGCCGTGATGGCATGGACCAATTGAAGGCACTGGAAAAGAATAAGCAGATCAGCGAAGACGAGTTGAAAGATAAATCAGCTGACGTTCAGAAAATGACCGACGATATGATCAAAGATATGGACGCGGCTTTGAAGAACAAAGAAGCGGAAATTATGCAGGTTTGAGAATCGACCAATGACAAGGGTGCTGCAATCTTCAAATCCACGTCATGTTGCCATCATCATGGATGGCAATGGGCGCTGGGCTTCGGCGCGCGGGCTCCCACGATCAGCAGGACACAAAGTTGGTGTTGACGCTGTAAGGCGCGCCGTTCGCGCGGCCTCCGACTTTGGCATAGAATTCCTTACCATCTACTCATTCAGCACCGAAAACTGGACAAGGCCTAAAACAGAAGTGATGTTCCTTCTTGAACTGTTGCGGAGGTTTATAAGTCAGGATGTGGCTGAGCTTCATGCATCAGGGGTGAAAATCCAGATCATCGGTGACCGTGCCAATCTCGATACGAAATTAGTTCGTATGATTGAAGATGCTGAACGGCTGACTGCTGAAAATACGAAACTGAAACTTACTGTGGCATTTAATTATGGCAGTCGGCAGGAACTTGTGCGGGCGGCACAAAAAATCGCTGCACGAGTGCACAGCGGAATGCTGGATTTTGATTCTATTACTGCCGATACAGTTTCTCAAGCACTCGATACAGCGGGGATGCCTGATCCAGATTTGCTGATCCGCACAGGTGGCGAAGAACGCATCTCCAACTTTTTGCTGTGGCAATGTGCCTATGCCGAGTTCGTTTTTGTGCCTGAATATTGGCCGGAATTTAATGCCGAGATATTTGCCCGGGCGGTCGCAGAATACAATGCTCGCGAGCGCCGCTTTGGTGGGGTGAAGGCTCAAACTGCATGAACGAAAAACCAACTTCGAAATGGTCTGATTTAGGCATCAGAACGATATCGGCTGTAATATTAGTGCCTGTTGTGTTGGCGATTGTTTGGCAGGGCGGTTTTCTGTTTACGGGTTTTGTCGTTGCACTCGGGATTTTGATGGCCATTGAGTGGGTGAAAATCAGCTTTGACAGCAACAAAGTGCAATTGCTCATTCACGAAGTTGCAGCCGCTTCGGTCATCATGGGCTCAATCAGGCTTTCACTTTTGGCTTTGGTCACTCTCACAGCCCTATCAATATTTTTGCTACGCAAAGATGGTCTGACATTTTGGAAAAGCATCGGCGTCTTTTATATTGGCCTACCAATTTTGGCATTATCCCTGTTGCGCGATGATGCAGCATTTGGCTTGATGGCGGTTATTTGGTGCATGGTGATTGTCTGGTCTGCTGATGTCATGGCTTATTTCTTTGGGCGCATTATTGGTGGGCCGAAAATGGCACCTCAGATTTCGCCAAAAAAGACTTGGGCCGGAATGCTCGGCGCGATCGTTGGCGCTGTATTGGCTTCGGGGGTGTTGTCTCAATTTTCACATATAGATTTCTGGCCTTTAGCAGGTCTGGCTGCGGTTTTTGCAGTTATAGAGCAGGGCGGGGATGTTTTTGAGAGCGCTTTCAAGCGCCATTATGGAGTGAAAGACTCAGGTCAGCTGATCCCGGGCCATGGCGGCGTTTTGGACCGTATTGATGGGCTAATTGCTGTGGTTTTTGTGGCTGCGATAGTCGGTTATATCCACAATCCACTCAGTGTCGCCGCCGGACTTCTCCACTGGTAACCATGTTGCCGAATTGTTGACGCATTCCATGTGTCTTGTGGTTAACATTTGGTGAATAAGAACTGTCTATTGCGATTGAATTCGGCGGCGGAGGGCAGAGGCGTTGGAGGCGTTACAAAGTTATGATGCAATTTAGTTTAGCGGGCGCAGGTTTCAATTTGGCAGCGTTTTTCGTTGCCATAATCGTGATTGTATTTGTTCACGAATTTGGACATTTCATCGTTGGTCGGTGGTGTGGCGTTAAAATTGAAACCTTTTCGGTTGGGTTTGGCCGTGAAATTTTCGGCTTTAACGATAAATATGGCACGCGCTGGAAGTTTAGCTGGCTGCCTTTGGGTGGTTACGTCAAGTTTTTAGGTGACGCAAATGCCGCCAGCTTGCCTTCGGTTACGTCAGATCCAACGCCTGGCAGTTTGCAGGCCGCCTCTGTTGGCAGGCGCGCTGCAATTGTAGCTGCTGGGCCCGTTGCTAATTTTCTCCTCGCTGTGGTTATTTTTGCCGCGGCTTATTCCATTGTTGGCACGCCAATAAATGAACCTCGTGCCGACGAGGTGCCGGTTGACGGGGCGGCTTATGCGGCCGGGATTGTGCCGGGTGACTATATCCGCGCGATCGATGGTAATCCGATACACAGCTTTATTGATATTCAACGCGCAATGATATTGCAGGGTGATACCCCAATTCGGATGAGCATTGAACGAAACAAGCAAATGCTTGACGTTAATATTGTGCCAAAAGTTATTGAAACTGTTGATAATCTTGGCCATAAAAACCGGGTTAGTTTGATTGGTCTTAAACACGATTTCAGGAAGGACCCTGCTGGCTTCGAGAGGCTGTCACCAATTGCTGCGGTTGGTAAAGGCGTTCAAGAAACAGCATTCATCGTGAAAACCACTTTACGCTATGTGGGAAAGATGTTCACTGGCAGAGAAAAATCTGACCAGTTGCACGGGCCAATTGGCGTAGCCCAAATGGCAGGCGAGCAAGCCTCTCAAGGCCCATGGTCTTTTATCACTTTTATCGCATTAATTAGCGTGAGCATTGGACTTGTTAACCTTTTCCCCATCCCAATGTTGGATGGTGGACACTTGGTTTTCTATCTAATTGAAGCTGTGTTTGGAAAACCGGTGGGACCGGTGGCGCAGGAGTGGAGTTTCAGGATCGGTTTATCGGCCATGGTCTTGTTGATGTTGTTTGCAACAAACAATGATCTATCACCTTATGTTAACAAGGTTTTTGGTTGGTAAATTGGATTGTAGGTTTCATTTGCATTGCAGATGAAAATGGTTAAAACGACACGCGGCGAAGCACTCTGAGGACGGCGAGTTAAGTTTGGAATTGGCGATTTGATGCGTAAGAATTATGGCCTGATTGGTCTCCTCGTGTTTGTTTTTTCAATGGTTGCGCCCATGGGCCTGCCTGGTTTTGTTGCAACCTCTGTCTATGCTGCGGATTCTGGAATTGTTATTGAAGGTGGCCAACGCGTAGACCGCGAGACTGTGCTTTCGTATTTGCAGTTTAGTTCGCCGCAAACTGCCACCGCTGCGAAAATCGACGAATCCATCAAAGCTCTGTTTCAAACCGGATTGTTCGCTGATGTGAATATTGTGCGTCGCGGCTCGACAATCGTTATCCGCATTTCAGAAAATCCTTTGATCAATGTCGTGAATTTCGAAGGCAACAGTGAAATTGATGACGAAACTCTGCAGAAAGAAGTTGAAGTCAAAGAGAGTATGATTTTCACCAAGGCGCGCATTCAAAGTGATACTCGCCGGGTATTGGCACTTTACCAAGCCAAGGGCTTTTACAATGTGAAGGTTGATCCTCAGTTGATCCGCCAGCCTGAAAACCGTGTGAACATCGCCTTTGTGATCTCGGAAAACGGCAAGACTGAAGTTAAGAACATAACATTTACAGGCAACAAATCATTCAGCGCTGACACGTTACAGGGCGTGTTGGTGACCAAGCAAAGCAGCTGGTGGAACCCGTTCCTGAAGAATAACACTTATGATGCCGACCGTCTTGAGTATGACAAGGAATTGCTGCGCCGTTATTATTTGAAGAATGGTTTTGCCGACATTCAAATTTTATCTGCTGATGCGCATTTGGTGCCAGATGGCACAGCGTTTGAAATCAATTTTGCCGTTGAAGAAGGCCCGCGCTATACCGTTGCTGATGTTGCGGTTGATGTGGGCAAGGCTAACCTTGATCCAAACGGATTGACGAGGGTTGTTAAAACGGGCGTTGGCGATACTTATAATGCGTCCAAGGTCGATAAGTCAGTTGAGAATTTAACGATCGAAGCTGGCAATCAAGGATTTGTATTTGCCAAAGTTGAGCCAAAGGTTGATCGCAACGCGACAGGCAGCACCGTCAACATCACATACCAGCTGAGCGAAGGTAACCGCGCTTATGTTGAACGTATTGATATTGTCGGCAACACGCGCACGCGTGACGAGGTAATCAGGCGCGAGCTTCGGCTTTATGAAGGCGATGCTTTTAATCGGACATTGGTTGAACGCGCGCGCCGTCGCCTGACTGCATTGGATTTCTTTAGCAAAATTGATTTTAAAGAACAGCCGGGCAGCGCGCCAGATAAGATCAATTTGATTGTTGAAGTTGAAGAAAAATCGACTGGCTCTTTAACATTCTCTATTGGTTATTCTTCAGTTGAAGCCGTGGTTGGCTCGGTTTCGGTAGCAGAGCGCAATTTGTTCGGGCGCGGCTTGCAGGCCAAGTTGAACACAACATTGAGCTTTGTGAAACAGCAGGTTGATTTCAGCTATACGGATCCATATTTCTTAGGCTCGCCGATTTCGGCTGGGTTTGACGTGTTTGCCACTCAGACCGACAATCAGACCGCGTCTTCATATTCGAGCCGCGTGGTTGGTGGTGCATTGCGCACTGGCTTTGAGCTTGATGAGTTCTCGAGCGTCAACTTTAAGTATTATCTCGCTTATCGGAGCATATACGGAATCGATCCTCTGACGTCTTCGCCAGCTGTTTTGGCTCAAAATGGCGAAAGCTGGAAATCAGCTGTTTCGGCATCGTATACTTATGATGATTTGGACAATCCGAATAACCCAACGTCCGGCTTCCGCGGACAGATTGTTGAAGAGCTTGCTGGTTTAGGTGGCAACACATTCTACTCCAAAACCGAAATTCATGCGTTCTACTTCATTCCATTGTTTGATGACCAAGTGGTTGTGAAACTGGAAGGCAATGCGGGTCACATTCAAGGCATCGGTAGCAATACTGTGCCGTTGCAAGATAAGTTCTTTAAGGG
>CAXTKN010000106.1:7379-8584 GCA_964244805.1 uncultured Aestuariivirga sp. | reverse complement strand
ACATTCTGCGTGGTAATTGCAAAATCCGGCCCTTCATCGAGCAAATAGCCAATCGATTTCAGGAATTCTTTATAGTCAGCCAAATCAAACTGTGAAGCATGCTCCGTATTCCATGCGTCAATCTTGCTTTGCATTTCATCGCGGATCTTCAGTAATGCCCTATTTTCAGGCGCGAGATCATGAATGATGTTTGCAAATGAAGACCAAAATTGATCCTCGGAAATATGAGTTCCGGGAAGTGCGTATTGGTTTATGAAATTGACCAACGCTAGGTCAACTTTTAATCCGTGCAATTCGATATTCATTTTTGCAGTCCTGACGTGAATGGAACTCTTAAGAAGCTTCTCCAAGTGGTTCAAGTGCGGCTTTTAGTGTTGACCAAACCTTGCGAGGGATTTAATCTGAATACGACGAGGATTCCAAATGAATTATGATTATATCATCGTCGGTGGCGGCTCAGCGGGCTGCGTACTGGCAGGACGGCTTAGTGAGCAACAAAATGTAACTGTTCTGTTACTTGAAGCAGGTGGTTCTGATCGGAACATCTTGTTCCATTGGCCCGCAGGCTTTGCCAAGATGACCAAAGGCATTGCCTCTTGGGGTTGGTCAACCGTGCCCCAGAAACACATGCAAAACCGCGTGCTGCGTTTTACGCAAGCTAAAGTGATCGGTGGCGGTTCTTCGATTAATGCCCAATTATATAATCGCGGCAATGCTCTCGATTTCAACGAATGGCGTCAACTCGGCTGTGAAGGTTGGAGTTATGAGGACGTGCTGCCCTATTTTAAAAAGTCAGAAAACTTTGAACGCAACGCGGATGAATTTCACTCTCAGGATGGCCCGCTTGGTGTTTCTGATCCGCGATCATCATTACCGATCTGTGAAGCTTTCTTTGCAGCGGCAGGCGAACTGGGCATCCCTCGCAATTATGATTTCAACGGCGCATCGCAGGATGGCATCGGCTATTATCAACTCACCCAGAAAAATGCCCGCCGTTCGTCCACCGTCACAGCTTTTCTCAATCCAGCGCGAAATCGCAAGAATTTAACTGTCAAACAAAATGCAATAGTCCGTAGGCTGATTATCGAAAATCACAGCGTTATCGGCGTTGAAATGATGAATGGTGAAATCATCAACGCAAACCGCGAAGTGGTCTTATCATCTGGTGCAATAGGTTCGCCCAAACTGCTGATGCAATCTGGCAT
>CAXTKN010000106.1:5462-7279 GCA_964244805.1 uncultured Aestuariivirga sp. | reverse complement strand
AACTCCGCTTACATGCGCCCGCGTTCGCGTGGCACCGTGCGCCTTGCATCGAATGATCCAAATACAGCACCTTTGATCGATCCGAATTACTGGGCTGATCCCTATGATAAAGAAATGTCCATCAGAGGTCTGCGACTAGCGCGTGAGATCATGAATCAAAATGCCTTGAAGCCCTTCATCA
The DNA here is from genome assembly GCA_964244805.1 of uncultured Aestuariivirga sp. Lineage (GTDB taxonomy): Bacteria > Pseudomonadota > Alphaproteobacteria > Rhizobiales > Aestuariivirgaceae > Aestuariivirga. Next base: position 7,098 of record CAXTKN010000106.1, on the reverse strand, counting down.
AGTCTGAACATCTGCCGGGTGCCAATTTGCAATCTGATAAAGAGCTGATTGACTACGCATGCGCCAATGCCAAAACCGATCACCACCCCGCAGGCACCTGCAAAATGGGGCATGATGAGATGTCTGTTGTGACACCAGATTTAAAACTCCGAGGGCTTGGCGGCTTGCGCGTTTGCGATGCCTCAATCATGCCCACTGTGGTGACCGGAAATACTAACGCCGCCACAATCATGATCGCTGAGAAAGCCGCAGACATGATCAAAGCCTCACACTGAGGTTTTGATCCGTTCAATAATGACGCGCAGAGTTTCGTCTATCGGCTTTTTCCACCAATTATGGGATGAAAAAATTTCAGTTTCAATCAGGCCATGGTATCCAGCGGCTTCAACCATTTGGCGCATAGACTTGAGATCAATCACGCCATCGCCCATCATGCCGCGATCATTTAAAATATCGATGGTGGGATTGAGCCAATCCGAAACATGAAATCCAAAAATACGCTTATCCTTTCCCGCACGTTTGATGTCGCGCTGTAAATTCGCGCTCCACCACAAATGATATGCATCAACAAAAATTCCAAGTTGCGGATTGGCCGCTGACCCTTCAATCGCATCACACATATCGAGCGCTTCTTCGGCTAGCGTGATGCAACTCCGGTCCGCAGCATAAACCGGGTGCAATGGCTCCAGCGCCAATTTCACATTTAAAGTTTGGGCATGCTCCAGCAGCATCGCCACACCTTCGCCCACCTGCGCGCGGGCCGATGAAAGATCGCGCAATGTGCCTACAACCATCACAAATGATTGCGCACCAAGTTCCGCCGCGTCATTCAAAGCCAACTTGTTGTTTTCAATGTTTGCTACAAATTCTGCGCGAGTATTTGCTGGAATATAAGTGCTGCGACAATAGCCAGTGACTTGCAAACCAGAATCGCGAATTTGCTTCGCCACCACTTTCAAGCTCTGCCCTTCCATTTCCCTGCGCCAAGGTGCAATGCCAGAAAAGCCATGCCGCGCCACGGCGTCGATAACCAAATTGATCGGTGCTTGAAAACCAAGTGTTGCTGTATTGATCGCGCAGTCTCTTGCTTCAAGAACGCGCATCACAAACCATATATCGCCAATAATTGCTTCATGCGTTGAATGGCCAGCTCTGGCTTGCGCAACAAACCTGCACAATCAGCCAACTTGAAAATTTCGACAAAATGCAAAATCGATCTTGCTGATTGCGCGCCTGCGATCATCACGAAATGATCTTGATGCCCATTGAGCCAAGCCAAAAATACAATACCGGTTTTGTAGAACTGTGTGGGTGATTGAAAAATCAGCCGAGAAAGAGGGACTGTGGGTGCAAGCATCGCGTGAAATTTCGTTGTGTCACCCTTGGCTAAAGCTGAAAGCGCAATCGATGCCGCAGGCGCAATTGCATCAAATATGCCGAGCAATGCATGTGAATATCCGCTCGCATCGCCCGCTATTAATTCAGCATAATTAAAATCGTCGCCCGTATACATTTTGACCGACGCAGGAAGCCGCCGCCGCATGATGATTTCTTTTTCCGCATCAAGCAAAGATATCTTTATGCCATCAACTTTCGAAATATTTTGGTTGATCATCGCAAGGCAGGTTTCCATTGC
>CAXTKN010000106.1:0-5362 GCA_964244805.1 uncultured Aestuariivirga sp. | reverse complement strand
GTATCCATGGCTTCCGCAATGCCAAAGCCCAAATTCAACAGATAACGCCGATAAGCAATTGTGCCTTTCCAATCAATGCCGCCCTTTAAAGGGTCAGCCACCACATGCCCTGCCGCAAAGGCCACACGGTTAAATGGCTTGGATGGTTTGCGCGCCGATATTGGCTCGCCGATCAGTTTATAGGAACTTGATTTTTGATCATTCGTGGGCAGAAGAATTTTCATTTCAATATCTCACCGTCAATAATCCACCATCAACCTGAATCGCTTGACCCACGGTATAAGGCAGCAGACCCTGCGCCATGGTCGAAGCCACGCGTGCAACGTCGGCGGGCTGGCCGAAACGCTTGATCACTGTCAATCCCTCATCAATCATTTTATCATACTTGGCCTTTGCGGGGGCGGTCATATCGGTCTCGATAAAGCCTGGTTGAATTTCATAAACGCCAATGCCTTCATCTGACAGCCGCGCCGCAAAAAGTTTTGACGTCATCGAAACGGCAGCTTTTGATATACAATATTCGCCACGCGCTATTGAAACCGCAGTCACATTCGCAGATGAAATATTTATGATCGAGCGATGTTTCGATTTTTGAGGTTGTGCCAATAGACGCCTTGCAAAAGTCTGCGACAAAAAGAAAGTGCCACGGACATTGATATCCATACAGCGATTATAGCTTTCCTGCGACACCTCAAGCAAGTCACCACGATTGAGCACTGACACACCTGCATTATTGATGAGGGTTGAAAGTGGCCCGATCGTTTCAGCTTGATCCAGCATTCTGGTATGAGATTCAATATTGGAGATGTCACCAATCACAGCGACAGACTTCCGGCCAAGAGATTTGATCTCGGCAACAACAGCATCGATTTCAGGTGAAGCCATCATATCATTCACGGCAACGTCGAACCCATCTTGCGCTAACGTTAAAGCAATGGCTTTGCCAATGCCGCGACCAGCACCTGTCACCAAAGCGGTTCCATTCATCATTCAGTTTCCAATTTACGAAGGGTTTCGGGTGTGCACACAATGCGGCGCACGGTTTGAATATTAAAAGCCAATCTATCCTTTAACGCTTTGGCCGACATCAAATCACGTTCGAAAACAATCGAACCAGTGTAGCGATTGGTGAGATAGTGATAGGCAATGGCCGCAACTGAAATTTGCATTTGCACGGCGTCCAAGTTCTTATGAAACAAATTGGCAGCAGCCCCGCGATCAAGTAGCGCTTGCATGCGGCCCACAAAATTGCGGCTCATTTCTTGCATCCGCTTTGAACTTTTAATATGTTTGGCCTTGTGGAGGTTTTCTGAATTCACCAGTGTGATGAATTCGGGGTTCTCTAAAAAATAGTTCCAATTAAAACTCACCAGCTTACCCAAAGCTGCGACAGGTTCCTCAGCGTCAAGTTCGAGCGCTTTTTCAGCCTCGCGGAAATCGGCATAAGCATCTTCCAGAACGAGTCTAAACAATGTCTCCTTATTGCCGAAATAGTGATACATCATGCGCTTATTGGATTTTGCGCGCGCGGCAATCACGTCCACCCGTGCGCCGCCCAAACCTGATTTGGCAAATTCTACCTTTGCCGCCGCCATGATGCGCCGCTTGGTTTCTTCCGGGTCTCTTAACTGTTTCTTGGCAGCCACGAATTTTCTCTTGAAATAACTAAATAGTTATTTATGATTAGGCTAAGTTTGTGTCAAAGGCAAGAGCATGTATGACTACATCATCATAGGAGGCGGTTCTGCTGGTTGCGTTTTGGCGGCCAGGCTTTCCGAAATGCCGGATGCAAAGGTGCTGCTGCTTGAAGCGGGGCCGAGCGACACAAACCCTTACATTCATATGCCGGTCGGTTTTTTCAAAATGACCAGCGGGCCTTTGACCTGGGGTTTCAAAACCGCCCCTTTGCGCCACGCCAATAATCGCGAGACAGTATATCCACAGGCGCGCGTGCTTGGCGGCGGCAGCTCGATTAACGCTGAAGTTTATACCAGAGGCTGCCCGGAAGATTATGACGGCTGGGCAAATGAAATGGGGTGCAAGGGATGGAGCGCCAAAGACTTGCAACCTTATTTCATTAAATCTGAAGGCAATACAAAGTTAGGTGGGGCCAATCACGGCATTGATGGGCCCTTGGGAGTTTCTGATAATGTGCCCAACCGCGTTTCTGCCGCATATGTTCAAGGCTGCATGGATATTGGCATGCCATTCAATCCTGATTTCAATTCGGGCAAACAGGAAGGCACAGGATTCTATCAAACCACAACACGTGGCGGAAAACGCTGTAGTGCTGCCGTGGGCTATTTGCGTCCTGCATTAAAGAGGCCGAACCTTGAATTGCGAACGGGCATTTTTGTTTCGCGTATCGTTTTTGAAAACGGAAAAGCAACTGGCGTTGAAATAATTGAAGGCAGTGTTAAAAAGATACTGACAGCTTCGAGCGAAGTGATACTGACTGCAGGAGCAATCGGATCGCCCAAACTGATGATGTTATCGGGGATTGGCCCGGCATCGCATTTGCGCGATGTGGGTGTTTCAGTTCTGCATGACCTTAAAGGCGTTGGCCAGAATTTACATGATCACTTTTCAACGGATGTGACCTGGGTGCTGAATGGCCCGCATTCTTATGACAAATACAAAAAACTGCATTGGAAAATTGCAGCTGGCCTTGAATATCTGATGTTCAAATCCGGGCCTGTTGCTTCGAACATTGTGGAAGCCGGTGCATTCTGGTGGGGCAATAAGAAGGAAGAAAAAACCCCTGATTTACAATTTCATTTCCTCGCTGGTGCTGGAGTTGAAGAAGGTGTGGGCACGGTACCGGGTGGCAATGGCGCGACCTGTAATTCTTATTACACGAGGCCGAAATCTCGTGGCTCTGTAACTTTGCGCTCGAACAATCCAGGCGATATGCCCGTTGTCGATCCTAACTCATTTGCGGAACCTTATGATCTGGAACGCCACATTGATGCAATCAAGATTACCCAAGAAGTTGGCCATTCTCGCGCCATGCAGAAGTTTGTGAGTGCCGAACATTTCCCGGGGCCTGCGTGCAAGAGTAAACAAGATTACATTGAAATGAGTCGCGCAAGTGCGCGTTCATCCTATCATCCCGTGGGCACTTGCAAGATGGGTGTAGATGACATGGCTGTCGTTGATCTTGCGATGCGTGTGCATGGCATTGAGCGCTTGCGCATTTGCGATAGCTCCACAATGCCGCGCGTTGTTTCGTCCAACACCAACGCTCCAACCATCGCCATGGCTGAAAAGGCCGCTGACCTTATTCGTGGAAATCGCTGATGCCTAAAATCGTCTCTGCCGCCGAAGCTGTCTCGCATATTGCAGATGCCGCAATCGTTGCTGTTAATTCGTCATCAGGTCTGTGCTGCCCTGACGCGGTGTTGAAGGCTTTAGGTGAACGTTATACGAAAGAGCAGCACCCGCGTGGCCTTACGATGATTCATCCAATTGCGGCTGGAGATTTTTATGGTGTGAAGGGTATTGAACATTTAATGGAAGGTGACCAAGTGGCCCGCACCATTGCGGGCTCTTATCCATCGGGGCCATCATCTGCCGAGCCGCCGAAAATTTGGAACAAGATAACAGGTAATCAAATTCCAGCTTACAATGTACCCTCAGGCATTGTGTTTGATATGTTGCGCGAAGCAGCGGCCAAGCGCCCGGGTGTTTTGACAAAGGTTGGATTGGATACATTTGTTGATCCTGACCAACAGGGCTGCGCCATGAACGCGCTAGCCGCAGCGGCACCTATTGTGAAGAAGATTAATTTTGAAGGCGAGGAACTCTTGTTCTTTCCGACAATTATTCCGCATGTTGGAATCATTCGCGCCACCACATCAGACAAGCGCGGCAATCTGAGCTTCGAACAAGAAGGCGCATATCTCGGTGGGATGGAAGTGGCCATGGCCGCCCATAACAATGGTGGCATTGTGATTGCGCAAGTAAAGCGCATCGTTGAAAACGAAACCATTAAAACTCATGATGTGCGCATTCCGGGAATTTTGATTGATTATATTGTCGAAGCGCCAGACCAATGGCAGACCACCCAAACGCCTTATGATCCGGCGATCAGTGGTGAAGTGCGCAAACCTCTATCCGATTTTGCTTTAATGGAATTTGGCACGGGCAAAGTGATCGCGCGCCGCGTTTCGCAGGAACTCAAAAAAGGCTGGGCGGTGAATTTGGGCTTCGGCGTTTCCGCCAATGTGCCACGCATTCTTTTGGAAGAAGGTCATCATGGCGAGGTGACATGGATGATAGAACAAGGCGCTGTGGGTGGCATTCCGCTTTTGGAATTCCAATTCGGCTGTTCATCAAACGCCGAGGCCATTGTGCCGAGTCCGCATCAATTTACATATTTTCAAGCGGGTGGCTTTGATTGCTCGCTGCTTTCATTTCTACAAATCAGCGAAGACGGTTGCGTGAACGTGCACCGCCTAGGTGCTAGGCCGCATGTGACGGCGGGGGCAGGTGGCTTTGTTGATATTACGGCGCGGGCCAAGAAGATTGTGTTTTCCGGATTCTACAATGCAGGCGCCAAGATGGACGTGGTGGATGGCAAGCTGCGTATTGAAAAAGAAGGCAAAATCAAAAAATTGGTGAAGGCTTGTGAGCAAATTACTTTTTCTGGTCGTCGTGGTGTAGTACAGAATCAGGATGTGACTTATGTGACTGAGCGCTGTGTTTTGAAATTAACACGCGAAGGAATTGTTGTAGCCGAGATTGCGCCGGGCGTAGAGCTGCAATCCAACATTCTCGATCAATCAGAATTTCCATTGATCGTTTCACCACAATTGAAATTGATGGACACGAAACTTTTCAACGCGGCAATAACAGGATTGAAACTTCATGATTGATACCGGCAGTGAATTCATAAAATTATCCGTAGACGGAGCAATTGCGACCATCATCGTTTCGCGGCCCGATAAATTGAATGCACTCACCTTTGAAATGATATTCGCGTTAGAACACGCAGCGCATTTGATTGATGCCAATGTTGACGTGCGGGTGGCGATTATCACGGGTGCAGGCGACCGCGCCTTCTGCGCGGGTGGTGATGTGAATGAATGGTCAAAAGTTCAACCGGAAGATTTCGGCCTGCAATGGGTGCGCATCGGGCACCGGGCTTTTGATGCACTTACGCGTTTGCGCCAGCCTTTGATCGCGGCGCTTAATGGCCATGCATTGGGTGGAGGTTTGGAATTAGCCGCCTGTGCTGATTTTCGTGTGGGCGAAGAGCAAATCAAAATTGGCTTGCCTGAAACCGGCATCGGCATCATCCCCGGCTGGTCGGGAACGCAGCGCTGCGTAAAGCGCTTCGGCAGCCAGATTGTGCGGCGCA
>CAXTKN010000105.1:0-8616 GCA_964244805.1 uncultured Aestuariivirga sp. | reverse complement strand
CGGTCGCGCGGGTCCATGATATCTTGAGCGTGGAGATTTAAATTTTTCAAATTCCATGCCGCGTCTGGGCGCTTGGCATAGAGGCTTTTCAGGCCGGATATAGTGGCATCAGCTGATGCGGCATCGTCTTGGTTGAGCGCATGACTGGCAGAAAGTTGAAGATGTTCAATACGGCGGAGGCGCATCAGCCCGCGAATTTCGCGCAAAATAATAGCAAGTGCCGCAAAGCCCGCCATGCCTGCGACGGTCAGCGCTACATAACCTAGGAAAGCCGACTTTAGAAAAAAGTTTTCAACGATTTGTTCAACCGATAGACCGAGCCACAGTGCAAACAAAGTTGCCAGAGCAGAAATCAAGATAAAGCCCCAGCGTGGGCGTCTGGAGACGCGCTGCTCTGGCGGAACTGGGATGGTTGCCAATTCTTGCTCAGCTTCTTCCGTTGCAAACTCAATCTTGGTCGGCTTTGCTTTAGACTTTGTCGGCTCTAGATCAAGCTTGAATGCTTGAGGCGCGCGGTGATCGGTTTTGGTGGTCACGGGAAACGGTCTCCGATCAAAAATTCCAAGGCACGGTCTAGGCGGATATGTGGAAAGGTATCGCCACTGAGCAAAGGCGGGCGGAAACGCACGAACTTTAACTTTCCTTCCAAGCTGCCGTCCAATGCAGCTTGTGGATCAAATGGCAGATCGCCGGGAAAAATTGCTGCTTCGGCTTTGCCATCAAATTTTGTTGCGCCAATGCTTTCGCCATCTTGCGGGATGCCCGCGATGCAAGGCAAGTCTTCGCCTTTGATTTTCACTGTGGCTTCGCGTGTGGACCGAATGGCGCTTAAGGCCGCCACGTCATAACTTGCCCCGGCAAACTCTGCTTTGGTTGCAGCGTCGTTCACTAGAACGCGCAGCATGGCTTCAAGTTTGTCATGACTGGTGTGGTGCAACTGATCGGCCTTGGTTGCGGCGAATAGAATTTTTTCGACACGGCGACCGAAAAGAGACGTGGCGAAATTGTTTGCACCGAGGCGAAAGCTGCTCATCACGTCGGTTAATGCCGTTTCCAAATCTTCGACAGCTTTTGATCCGGCATTTAATGCAGTCAACACATCAACCAAAACAATTTGCCGATCAAGTCTTGCAAAGTGCCCAAAGAAAAATGGCTTCACAACACGTGAGACATAAGAATCATAACGCCGCTGCATCAACGCGCCCATTGAACCTGATTGGAACTTCGCATCTGGCAAAACGTCAAGCGGTGCGAAGGTGAGCAGGGGTGAACCTGCCAAATCGCCCGGCAACAGAAAGCGCCCAGGTGGCAGTGTTGAAAGCGAGATTTGATCTTTGCGGCAGCTCGCCAAATAGGCTGTGAAGAGCCCCGCTGATTTTTGCACTTCCACCTCATCTGCCGGCTTATCAGCATCAAGTGTTTGCAAATGTGCATACCAATCACGTGCCATAGCTGCGCGCGGTGCCAAGCGGCTGGCAGCAATCGTGTTGTGGCTCCATTGCTGATACGTCAAATTGATTAAGGGTAAATCCAGCAGCCACTCACCGGGATAATCGACAATATCAATATGCAGTTTGCCGCCGCCAAAATTTCGCGCGAAAAAGCTTAAGGGTTCATATTCCAAAGTCAGGCGCAATTGGCTGATGCGTTTGGTGCCTTCAGGCCAATGACGCTCCTCGGCAGTTAGTGCTTTCAGGTGTTCCTCGTAGGCAAAGCGGGGCATGTCGTCATCTGGCTGCGGTTCGAGATAGGCACGGGTGATGCGGCCTTGTGTATGGGCTTCAAATACTGGCATGCGCGTGTTTTGGAGGAGAGCATGAACGAGAGCCGTGATGAAAACAGTTTTGCCGGAGCGCGAAAGACCCGTCACGCCAAGGCGCAGAGTGGGGTGCATTAAGCCTGAAGCAAAGTCCTTCAAGCCGCCCGCAGCTAGCTTGGTTTCATCTATGATATCGCTGAATTTCAACTTTACCGTCCTTCAGGTGCGCACCGCATAATTGGGGGCTAAATGGCGGAAAACAAGGGAAAGTTTGAGGCTTACACCTTACCAATGTTGTTCAAATCAAATGGCGTGGTTTGATAAAGCTCGTTAATCCAATTGCCAAACAGCAAGTGCGCATGGCTGCGCCAACGGTTTTGCGGTGCTGACTTTGGATTGTCGGACGGGAAATAATGGGCTGGCATGTTGATTGCCTTACCCGCTTCCACATCACGTGCATATTCATCGCCCAAGGAGTTGGTGTCATATTCAATATGATTGAACATGTAGATTTGTCGCTTGGTTGGATCATTGACGAGGCAGAGGCCCACCTCATCTGATTCCATCAATACTTCGAGATTTTTGCTCGCAGGCAACTCTGATTTTAAATTCTCCGTCCAGCGCGAAACCGGCATAGCGAAATCATCAGAGAAACCGCGCAGCAGGGTTGATGATGGTTTCAGATTATGATGGCTGAAAACACCAAAGGCCTTTTTTGCCAATTCATGTTTTGGCACTTTATGAAAATGATAAAGTGCAGCCTGTGCGGCCCAGCACACATTGAATGTGGAATGCACATGGGTTTGCGTCCACTCATAGATACGGCTCAGCTCATCCCAATACGTCACGCTTTCAAAGGGCAAAAGTTCAACAGGTGCTCCCGTTATAATCAAACCATCAAAACGCTGATCTTTAATATCTTCCCAGCTTTCATAAAACGCCAACATATGTTCTTGGGAGGTATTTTTCGGCGTGTGGTTTGTCATCTTGATCAATGACAGCTCTACTTGCAAAGGGCTTGCACCAACCAAGCGCGCAAATTGTGTTTCTGTCTTGATCTTGTTTGGCATCAAATTGAGAAGGCCAATGCGTAATGGCCGAATGTCTTGGCGATCAGCCGTTGATGCGTCCATGATCATCACGCCTTCTTGTTCAAGAATGCGGCGGGCTGGCAACTCATTTGGAATACGAATAGGCATTATTTTGCTTTGTCGATCAAGCTGGCCAGATGGTTCACGAAATCGGCTTCATTGTTAATGGAAGGCACATCCTGCATGCGCATCGTAAGCCCATATTTCTCTGCGATCTTTTTATAAAGCGGAATGCGGTGATGCAGCAATTGTTCAAATCCCCATACGGCAAATCCATCGGGGTCAACCTCATCGTCATTTTTGATTTTGCCCAACGCTTTATATTCGGCCCATTTTTCTTTGAGGAAAGCAGGTTGATAATACATGGGCTTTGGGTTTTTGCGAAAGCGATCAACCAACATGGCCGTGTGTTCTGGCGTTCCTTCGATCCACAGCAGCAATGTGTTTTCGCTGAGTGATTTGAGAACAAGATCACCCGCATCATCGGGGTTCACAACTTCACATAAGCTGCCACCGGAATCGCAGATGAAGTTTTGATATTTATAAATATCGCCTGCACGTTCAATAAATTCTGGCACATCAAGCAGCGCTTTAATCTCAGCATCGCGGTGTTGATTTTGGCGGCGCACATATTCGGCAAACGGAATGCCGCCTTTGTCAATACTTCCAGGCCTGCCGAGATAGGTCGACAGTGGGGAGAGATTGTGAAAGGTTATGTTCGAACGGATGTAAATCGAATCCGAGCGCAGCAGCTCACACAAAAACGGATTGGTCATCGCCTCGCGTTTAAAATTATCGACGATGTGCTCGTCCATATAACGCGTGCCGATACGGTAATCGACCGAGTATTGGAACCAGTTATGGTTTTGGAGCATAGCCGAAAGCGTGGTCTTGCCGACACCAGACATGCCAAGAACCGTTACAGCTTTGGAGGGAAGGGCGAGAAATTCTTTGCCGGATTTAAAGCGCATGTGAAGGGGTTTAGCTAAAGGTCAAGCTGGGGGCAACCGTCAGAATTCTTTGGTGAACCGGAAGTCGACGGCATGGGCATCGAAGTCATAGTTTTCGACGTTGCTTTTATTGAGGGTATATGAATAAGAAATCGAAGGTGCAAACCCCAAAATATTGAGATCTCTCTTTGTAAATGTGAGGCTGCCAACATAACGTTGATCTTCACGGATATAACCTTTTAACGGAATAACATCATCGAAGACTGAGAAATAAGCTTGGGCATTTGCATCGAGTGATACACCCATTGGAAATTCCTTGTAGACATTCAAGCCGCCAATATAACTTTTATAGGAAATAGCGCCCAATGTGCTGTTTATTTTTTGGTAGTTACCAAAAACAGTGAAATTCATTGTTGAATCGAGAGCGTGGGTCACTCCGACATGTGTGATCATTGCAGTTCCATTCTCTGCATTGCCTGAGCCGTAATCACGGAATTCGTAGACCGCACTTATATCAATTAAATCCTGCTGAGTTAATTGATATTCTGCCGCAACACGAGGACCAAATTTGTGATAACTCAGATTTAATTTTGTGGGACTAAAGGACTGGTTGGCTATCCCTCCGAAACTCAGGTAGCCATTATCCAATAAATATCTCATCTCGCCTGCTTCGCTTGTGGATACAGAGTCAAAATTTGCATTGAGGTAGGCCGAGCCGTCAACTCCCGCGCTTAAGACAGCCTGCCATTTATTGCCTAGGCGACGTAAGTAACCTACATCAAATCCGCCTTCAAACCCTAACCCACTTTTTTGTTGATTTGCGATGGTGAGGTTTACGTCGAGTGCTGGCGAGTAAACCGTGCTGTGGCCCGAGCCGCTGTTTATATTTGTTGATGGAGCAATCGAAAAATATCCACCGTAAGTGAACGGAGTGCTTTCATCAATGCGGTCAATGAAGGACTTGATGCCTCGGGCTGCTTGCGGTGTGGGGGCATCGGCCTCCAACAATTTCAGATGATGTTTGGCGCTATCGTTTTCATTCAATTTAACTAGAACATCGGCAAGCTCGGCGCGCACCATTGTTAGCTTTGGGTCGTTGGCCAAAGCTTCTCTAAAATCATGGGCGGCACCTATCAAATTATTTTTCCCCTCTTTTACTAAGCCATTGACGAAAAGAGTTCGATTTTCAGCGAGAGGACCGCGCAATGGAAATTGCTTCAGCAAATCTGCTGCATTGTTCGGCTGACCGGTTTTTGCCAAGCGGATCAAGATGTGAATGCGCTGGGATTCGGTGGCAGCGTTATATGCAGCTAATTGTTGTGGCGTGATGGTTGTGGATGCTGCTAAGCTTCCACCCACGAGAAGTTGAGCACCAACAAAAACGCAGACGGCTCGCATTAAAGCGAGCCGTATTTTATAAGTTGGTCGAGATTTTAGCAAACGCCACTGCCGCCAGTTGTAGAGGTGCATGAGCCGTGAAATCCACCAACCATCGAAACATAGCCGCGCCGATCATCTTCTATGCCAGTTTGGCCACCAATCGGACCTGGCTGGGTTGCATCTAGACTAAATACACCCGTAATTTCTTCGCCTTTGTCACCAAAGAAGCCCGCATACATCTGATCGGCGGTCGAACTGTTGATCCAGTTATTGTTAGGATCATAATGCGCGGTGCCAACAACTGTGTTGGGATGGGCACCAGCGGCTGCGCTGGTGGATATAGTCCCAGCAAGGTGGATGTCTTCACCCATAAAGTTTTTCCAATTGCCGCGACCAGCTGTTCCTACTGGCGAAGCTCCAACAGCGTCCGCAGCCGTCGTATTCAAAAATCCTGTAGCACCATTCAATTTTTGATAGCCCTTCCAAACGAGAGGATGAAGAGTTCCATCGATGTTGCTGGAAGCAAAGTCGGCAACGATGTGGGTGTCGCCCAGAACCGACCAGACACCATTTGCAGAGAGGGTTTGATCAGCGTTTGTTGGGTCATCTTTCCAGTTGGATGTCAGAGCGGTTGCTGTAAATCTGCCGTCATATGTGGCGGTTCCGCCTGTTGGAACCGCTGATGCCACAGTATATTTGCCGCCAAATGACCATGCGGCATGTCCAGCTGGTGCAGGGGAAGAGGTTACGTCTCTATATTGAGTAACATAGCTTTTGTTCCACGACCATACTTGGAGTTCTTCGTCGACGGCCGTTGCGCCTGCTGAACGAGAGTAAGAGCGATATTCATTGTAAGTTCCACCAAGGCCCGAAGGTATGGCTGACCCAGCTGGATAACGGGCCATGCTCTTTGGTATCGGCCAGTTGCTGTTTGATGCTGTGTTGGTATTGATTTCAATTTGCGCTGTAGCGCCCATCACCACGTTGCCAAGTGCGTCATAGGTAACCCCGGTCAGTTTTGACTGGGCGGGGGTTGCTTTAGTGGATACGGTGATGCCTTTTTCTGCGGCAATCGTTACGTCCCCAGCGGCAATTGTCGAGGTGTTGCCGGTGTTTGGTGGAGGTGTGCCTGGTGGCGTCGTTGGCGGAGTTGTCCCACCACCACCTGTTGTTCCGCTGTTGGGCCCGCTGCAATCGAGTGTCTGCGTGGTACTTGTGCAGGAACTACTGAGATTGGCGATGGCGTCGAGTTGATTGCCTGCGCAGCCCGAGAGGGCTGTGCCTGTTGCCATTAAAACTGCAAGTGACGCAAAACGCATGATGAATATCCAAACTGACCCAGATTTCAGTAAACATGGACATATTGTTCTAATTTTAAGTTAAGCATCTGGAATTAATGGTGTTTCAGATTGAAACAGAATGTTCATAATTCGGTAATATGGGGCGGGCATTGCACGCTTCAACTGTACGAATCACGGCTGGTTTTGCTTTGCAACGCAAGTATTGCCGCTGCAAGCCTTGCTCGCTATAAGCCCGCTCAATCTACTGGGAAGAGAGACTTCAAATGACTGTTATGTTAGCCGAAGACTATAAGCCAAGTGACTCTGAGCCGTTTATGAACGAGCGTCAGATTGAATATTTCCGGCGCAAATTGCTGAACTGGAAAGATGATATTATCAAAGAGAGCAAGGAAACGATTTCGCATCTCCAAGAAGAGAATCACATTTTGCCAGATGTGGCAGACCGGGCATCTTCTGAAACCGATCGCTCGCTGGAACTGCGCACGCGCGACCGCCAACGCAAGCTGATTTCGAAAATAGATGCTGCTCTAAAACGCATTGAAGATCGTTCTTATGGCTATTGCGAAGATACGGGCGAGCCGATTGGATTGAAGCGCCTGGATGCAAGACCCATCGCCACGCTTTCAATCGAAGCCCAAGAGCGGCACGAAAAGCGCGAGCGGGTTTATAGGGACGAGTGAGGTTTACGAAGGGGCTTTGGAATTAAGCGTTCACAAACAGCTCAACGACTTTAAAGGTCGTCACATCAACTAGTCCTAAATCGGATATTCGCAAATCGGGGATCACCACCAAACCGAGCAGCGAATGTTGCATAAAGGCGTTGTTCAGATTGCAGCCGCAATCCTTCATCGCTTGAACCATTTTTTCAGCTTTGACGGCAACGATTTCAGCTGGTTCGTCTGACATTAATCCGGCGATGGGCAGTTCCACTCTGGCAAGTTCAATGCCTTGGCTGATCACCACCACGCCGCCGCCGATTTGTTTTAGCAGGTTGGCGGCTTGGGCCATATCAGCCTTATTGGTGCCGATCACGATCATGTGGTGGCTGTCATGGGCCACAGTTGAGGCCACGGCGCAGGGTTTGGTGTAACCAAAACCAGACACGAAGGCGTTGACCACTTTGCCCGTGGCGGCATGGCGCTCGACCAAGGCAATCTGGCAAACGTCGTTTTTCAAATCCATGGTGACGAGGCCGGAACTGACTGGGAGTTCAGCGGTCAATGATTTGGTGGGCGCTTGGTTTTCAATGACGCCAATGACGCGCACTTTAACTTGGTTGGCACCCAGCGGCGCTTTCACATCAAAGTCGGCCGCTGTCACGTCGCGCTTCATATGCATGGTGGATTTGGCTTCAGGCGGATAATCAAAATGCGGGAATTCGGCCAATAGTTTGCCATGGTCGGCCACAACCACGCCATGGGCCATCACCAGTTCGATGGGCAAGTTGACGAGATCAGACGTGAGCACCAGATCAGCGCGGCGGCCCGGAGTGATGGAGCCTAATTCGCGCTCCAGCCCAAAATGCGTGGCGGTGTTGATTGATGCCATTTGGATTGCGGTAATCGGCGGCAGCCCTTGCGCGATGGCATGGCGGAGCACGCGGTTCATGTGACCTTCATTGACCAGCGTTCCTGAGTGACAATCATCCGTACACAGAATAAAATTGCGCGAGTCGAGTTTGCTTTCGGTTACAGCTTTAATTTGGGCGGCCACATCATACCAAGCACTGCCTAGGCGCAACATGGCGCGCATGCCTTGGCGCACGCGGGCGATGGCATCATCAACATGCGTGCCTTCATGATCATCGGCAGGGCCAGCGGCAACATAAGCATGAAAGGCATTGCCCAAATCACGCGAGGCATAATGCCCGCCTACGGTTTTGCCTGCCCTTTGCGTGGCAGCGATTTCGGCCAGCATTTTGGCATCGCCGTGGATTACGCCCGGAAAATTCATCATCTCGCCCAGGCCGATGATATTGGGCCATCCCATCGCTTCGGCCACGTCTTCGGGTGAAATAGTAGCCCCCGGCGTTTCAAGGCCCGGAAAACTGGGCACGCAGCTTGGCATTTGTACAAACATATTGAGCGGCAATGCCGCTGCCTCATCATGCATCAGCTTTACGCCGGGCAAGCCCA
>CAXTKN010000104.1:5926-8657 GCA_964244805.1 uncultured Aestuariivirga sp. | reverse complement strand
GACCTTGCCTTTGCCGTCCATCAATCGGTCAATCTCGTCATCATGAAATACTACGGCTTCGCCATCTTTTGTGAGCTCAATATCGCATTCAATGGCATAGCCGTGTTTGATGGCGGCGGCAAAAGCGCTCTCGCAATTTTCAACGATAGCTTTGGATTCGTTATGAAGGCCCCGGTGAGCGATTGGTTTGGCGACGAGCCATTTCAGATCGCGCATTTGCGGTGAAAAGCGCATTGCTTATTCCAGTTCGACGATGGCTTCGATTTCGACTGAAAGATTCATGGGCAGCGCTGTAACACCCACTGCTGATCTGGCGTGGCGGCCCCTCTCACCAAACACTTCGGCCATCAAATCAGAGGCACCGTTGATGACTTTGGGTTGGTCGGTGAATTCTGGCGTGCAGGCCACGAAACCGACGAGCTTCACGATACGTTTTACTTTGCTCAGATCTCCGTCTGAGGCCTCTCGCAGTTGTGCCAGCACATTGATGCCTGTAAGCCTTGCCGATTGGGTGCCCTCGTCAAGCGAGACAGTGTCTCCAAGTTTGCCGGGATATTGCACTTTGCCTTCGACCACTGCACCTTGGCCTGAAATATAGACCATGTTGCCTGATTTCACCCACGGAACATAGTTTCCAACTGGCTTCATGGGGGTGGGTAAAACGATTCGCAGAGTTTTCAGTTTCTCTTCAATGCTGTTCATGATTTCGTTAAACCTTATTTAGACGTTGTTTCGCCATAGTTTATGTTAGTGTGGAGTTTAAACGCCGTCTATTCGGCTTGTCACGGGATTAATGAAACATGCGTCTTTTTAAATCGGGTTTGGCTTTGGTGTTGATGACGGTTTCGGCGCAAGCGGCGACGCTGGCTTCGCACCGGGCGATTTATGATCTTTCAACATCAAGGTTGGATAGCGGCAGCGGTTATAGCTCAGTCGAAGGGCGTTTGGCCTATGAGCTGACGGGAACAGCTTGCGATGGTTGGGCGGTGACTTACCGGATTGCCAATCGTTATGTGCAGCCCGAAAAGGGCACGCAGGTTTTGGATACGCAGCTGACCACTTGGGAATCAGGCGATGGGTTGGAAATGAATTTGAGCCAGAAGCAATTTGTGGGTGGCAATCTGGATTCGGAAGAAAAGCTAAAAGTTAAGCGCGAAAAGGCGAATTTGGAAGCTAAGGGGCAGATGACAGCTCCGAAGGAGTTGGATTTTACGGTTCCGTCGGAAGCGTTATTTCCCTCCACGCATCAGGTGCATTTACTTGATGCAGCAAAGAAGGGCATCACTCATGATGCATCGATTGTTTATGATGGTTCCGATGGAGAGAAGACCTATAAGGCCATAAGCTTTATTGGAAAGATGCGGGCGCCTGGCACATTTGCGCCTGACAAAGATAATGCTGAAGCTTCGCCACTAAAGACATTGTCGTCTTGGCCGATTACTATCAGCTATTTTCCTGCTGACGATCAAAGCGTCGAAAAGCCGGTCTATCAAGCCAGTTTCAATATGTATGAAAACGGAGTGTCGACAGATCTGGTGTTGGACTATGGCACCTATGCATTAAAGGGCAAATTGGCCAAGCTTGACATGTTGAAGATGGATGCTTGCGACGCCAAACCAGCGAATTAATTTATGCCGCCGTTTCTTATTGCCCTGATCATTGTGGTTGGCGGGTTGTGGTTGATCCGCAAATCGGCGCGGATGAATCCAAGGGATTTGTCTAACTTTGCCCAAAAACTGGCTGGCGGTGGGGCAATTGCTGCGGCTGGGCTGTTGTTTTTGAAGGGGCAATCTACAATTGCCACCGCGCTGTTTGCCATTGGCGCTGGGCTTTTTGGCAAGTCGTCATTGTTTCCGAACGGGTTCAATCTGGGCAGTACCAAAGCGCCTGAACCGGATGGAAGTGCGGGCGCAAATCGCCGAAAACCATTGGCACCGTTTTCGAAAAATGAAGCTTATGATCTTCTGGGCTTGAAGCCGGGTGCCAGTGAAGACGACATCAAAGCGGCGCATAAACGCCTGATGAAAGATTTCCACCCCGATAAGGGCGGCACAGATTATTTGGCGGCGAAAATCAATCAGGCGAAGGATGTGTTGCTGGGTTGAGTTGTAGTTCGCGGTTCTTATGCATCTCTCTGCAGCAAATCTTTCGTAGGGTTTACGTGTCCCATCATCCTCCCCGCCGCCGAATAGGCGCGGGGGAGGTGCCGAACGCATGTGAGGCGGAGGGGGGTGTCCGCAGCAGAATGAGAATGTGGCCCCGGTATGAATCCAGCCGCAAACACTCCCCTCCGGCGCTCCGCGCCACCTCCCCCGCAGCTATTTGCTGGCGGGGAGGATAATGGGAAAGTGTCGCGTTAAACTAGCCCTTCAGTCATTAGATTATGCGCAACTTGTTCAATTGCGCCACCAAGCGTATCAACAATAAAATCTGCCTCTTTCATCGAAAGCGTGAGCGGTGGTGACATGACATCGAGGTGCCCGATTGGGCGCACGAGAAGCCCATGGCTTTCGCAAACATTTGAAATCCGTTTGGAGATGTTAATTTCATCAGCCAAGTGCTGTTTGGTTTCTTTGTTGGCCACATACTCAACGCACATCATAAGGCGTTGGCCGCGCACTTGGCCCACGAGTGGCAGGGATTCGAGTTCTTTTAGTCGCTTCTCAAAATGATCGCCCACTTTGGCGGCGTTTCCGAGCAAGTCTTCACGTTCGATGATCTCGATATTTTT
>CAXTKN010000104.1:0-5826 GCA_964244805.1 uncultured Aestuariivirga sp. | reverse complement strand
TGCCGCCATGCGCTTGAGATAGTTTTTGGGTGGCACGACGACGCCGCCTGAACCTTGAATAGGTTCTGCGATGAACGCGGCGATATTTTCTTTGCCCAGTTGTTTGATTTTAGCTTTGAATTCATCCACCAAAAAATCAGTGAACTGGTCTTCGGTCATTCCTTCGGGGCGGCGGTAAGGGTAGGGCGCTGACAGATGATGAATGAAATCGGTGATGTAATGAAAATTCGGAGTGCGGTCTCCTTCGCGGTTACCCATCGATATGCCGAGATAGGTTGAGCCGTGATATGAATTCAAGCGTGAGATAATATGTTTGCGTGATGGCTCGCCGCGACGTGCGTGATAAAAATGCGCAATTCTAATCGCTGTGTCATTGGCACATGAGCCCGATAAAGAGAAAAATACGTGATTGAGCCCTTCAGGCGCGAGTTCAGCAAGTTTTGCTGCAAGTTCGGCGGCCGGCGCATTCGTCATGTCGACGAAGGGATTAGCGTATGCGAGTTGCCGTGCTTGGTCGGCCATCACCTCGGCAATTTCATTGCGGCCATAGCCGACATTCACACACCACATGCCACCTAGGCCGTCGAGATATTCTTTGCCGTTTGAATCTTTGATCATGCAGCCACTGGCTTCAGCGACGATCATTGAGCCTTCGGTTTTGAAACTGTCGAAATGCGTCCACGGATGCATAAAATGGGCACGGTCTTTTTCCCAGATGTCTGCGGCGTTGAAACGATTGTTGGGTTTAATGTTCATCATAGACCTCCTCTGCGCTTGCAGACGGGCGTCCCAGTATGGCAGTTTTGATGTTGTATGTTTAGGTTAGTCTGCCGTCAGCATAAGTCAAGACTGGGGAGAAACGGCTACGCATTTTTCGCCGAGGCTGACAATTTTGGCGCATGCTTTTTTTGCCGTCTCGGAATCAAAGCCAGCAAAGCGCGCGCGGTAAACTGTTCCACCGTCTTTTTGCACGGCGATCGTATAAGCCGCTTTGCCTTCGAGAGAAGCTAAAGCTTTCCCCTTGAGAGCAGTCAGTTTTGCTTGGGCTTGTTGTTTGTCGGGATATGCGCCGATCTGAATGTTCCAGCTTTGGGTGATGCTGTCTTCGAGCGTGTTTGGTTCTGCTGAAACAGATTTGACCGCAAAGGGCAATTTACCCAATGGCTTCTTCTTGCCGTCAACTGGTGCGAGGCTTGCTTCGATCACTTTCGGTGTTACTGATGCGGTGGATGCTACGTCAGCTTGATCCTCATCGTTTGCTTGATCATCCGCAGCACTTGCAGCCACATCAGCCAATTGTGCTTTTTCATCTGTGCTCGGGGTGGTTGGAGCAGAGGCCGATGCAGTGGCAACAGGATTGATAACGCCTTTGGACGACCCTGCAAGTGCAGCAACGGTTGCGCCACCCTTGGCTTGTGCAAACTTGCTTTCCAACATGTGCATCATGTAAGCGCCGCGTGATACTGAAGAGCGAGCTCCGAGCACAACGCCAACCAAGCGCTTGTCGCCGCGTTTTGTTGATGTCACCAAATTATAACCCGAGGCAGCAACATAACCCGTCTTGATCCCGTCAGTTCCTGCATAGTGCTCGACCAATTTGTTGTGGGTCCGGATGGTGCGGCCATGAAAATCAAACTCTGTGATGCGGAAATAAGGATAATACTGTGGGAAGTCGCGCATCAAACGCAGGCCCAAAGTGGCCATATCGCGGGCTGTCGTATATTGATCAGGGTTGGGCAAACCTGAAGCATTGTGAAATGACGAGCGGCTCATGCCAATTGTATGGGCAACTCTGGTCATTCGCGCTGCGAAATTTGATTCTGTGCCACCCAGGTTTTCAGCGATGGTGGCAGCAGCGTCATTTGCCGATTTTGTAACCAGTGCCTTAATGGCTTCATCAACGGAGATTGTCATACCAGCGCGCAAGCCGAGCTTCGAAGGTGCCATAGCTGCGGCACGGGCTGATACACGAAATTGGGTGCCACGATTAATGCGACCAGCCTTTAAATCTTGGAACAAGACATAGAGTGTCATCATTTTTGTGAGGGATGCGGGGTGGCGCAAGCCATCTGGATTGTCGCTGAAAAGAATAGACCCTGTGCGGGCATCCACGGTAATCGCGGAGAATTGGGGCTTTGCTTCAGCCGTTGGGGTGAGGGCCAAAAAAGTGAGCAAGCATAAAGCAGCGATCGCTCTTAACTTAAATGCAACGTTGATCACAAACATCTCATCTTCCACCTTCAAACAAACGAAGCTTTCTACAAAGCCGTCATCCGCATATACTAATTTTATGTGATGATCCCCCAATCAACACAAGTTAAGATTAACCATTAAATGCCTCGAACTTACCAAGGGGTAAATGACGAGTCGATTTGTTGCGTTTGTGATAGTCGAAATTGGGTTTATGTTGCAATGCAAAATAATACTTGACTTCATGTTGCAGTGCACCTAGATACGGTTCATCGAATTTATCAACCCCTGAACCGATTGGAGAATACCATGATGAAATCATTTGAAGATATGCAATCCGCCAGCAAAGATGGCATGGAAGCAATGACTGCTTCGACCGCTGCGATGACCAAGGGTTATCAAGCTGTTGCCACCGAAGTTGCTGATTTTTCTAAGAAATCTTTCGAAAAGTCGGCCAGCCATTGGGAAAAAGCAGTTGCTGCCAAGTCCTTTGAAAACGCTGTAGCTGTTCAACAAGCTTTTGCAAAAGAAACATTTGATGCAACTGTTGCTGAATTCACAAAGCTGGGCGAACTTTATGCTGCTGCTGCAAAGAGCGCATTCAAGCCATTCGAAGCAAGCTTTGCTGCTTTCGGCGTGAAGGCTCCTGTTACAAAGTAAGTTTGTAACTGAGTTAAAGGTTTAAGAGCCCGCTGGTGAAAATCGGCGGGTTTTTTATTGCAGTTCGATCAATACTGGGACGTGGTCGGAAGGCTTGTCATGGCCGCGCACGTATTTGTGGATTTCAACGCTTAGCAATTTGTCGGCGGCTTGCGGCGATAAAAGCAGATGATCAATTCTTATGCCATTGTTTTTAGGCCATGCGCCGGCCTGATAGTCCCAGAAGCTGTATTCGACTTTTGAAGGATAAAGTGCACGGAATGATTCTGTGAGGCCGAGTGCGAGAAGCTCGCGGAACGATTGACGGGTTTGTGGCAAAAACAGCGCGTCTGTCAGCCAGTTTTGTGGGTTGCGCGCATCCTCTGGGTTGGGAATTACGTTGTAATCGCCAGCTAAAACGAAGGGTTCTTCTTTTTTAAGTTCAGCTTGGGTGAATGTTTTAAGCCGCTCCGTCCAAGCCAATTTATAATCATATTTGGGGCCGGGGGCAGGGTTGCCGTTTGGCAGATAGAGGCCGCACACACGCACAGCTTTGCTGCCATCGATCACTGTCGCGGCGATGAATCTTGCCTGTTCATCAGCGGGATCGCCGGGTAACCCTCGCTGCACATCTTCCATCGGCAGTTTTGAGAGCAGGGCTACGCCATTATAGGTTTTCTGGCCATGAATTGCTGAGCGGTAGCCTAATTCTTCAAAATGTGCGACGGGGAAGGCATGATCTTCGCATTTGATTTCTTGGAGGCACACGACATCTGGTTTTGCTTCACGCAGCCATGTGGTGACAGATTCGAGATGGGCTT
The DNA here is from genome assembly GCA_964244805.1 of uncultured Aestuariivirga sp. Taxonomy (GTDB): domain Bacteria; phylum Pseudomonadota; class Alphaproteobacteria; order Rhizobiales; family Aestuariivirgaceae; genus Aestuariivirga. The sequence continues at coordinate 2,176 of CAXTKN010000104.1, read as the reverse complement.
TAACGGAATTAACGTTCCACGTGGCAATGCGCATTAGAACGAGAAACTTGTGCCGCAGCCGCAAGATGATTTGGCGAGCGGGTTTTGAATGCGGAAAGACTGGCCCATCAGATCATCGATAAAATCGAGCTCAGACCCGGCCATGAAACCAAGCGATGTTGCATCAACCAAAACCCGTGCACCGTCACGTTCAAAGACCCGGTCATCGTCTTCGGATTTATCGCTGAACACGAAATCATACTGGAAGCCTGAGCAGCCGCCGCCATTCACCGCAATGCGCAGGGCCGCAGTAGCATGTTGTTTGGCCGCAATCTCATGAATGCGCTTGGCGGCGCGGGCGGTGACACTGATTTGTGGTTCGGACATGGCGTAGATGTTGTGTTTTCGCGCGAAAATGTCAATGGTCAGTTTTATGTCGAGTCTAGCGCCATATGCGGCCCATTTTAACCACAGCCGGGGTAGGGTTGTGGCCGAGCCAGACGCGCCGTCGCGCAGTGTTTTCGCGCGAGACCGCGACCGGATTATTCATTCATCCGCGTTTCGCAGGCTGAAACACAAAACCCAGGTTTTCGTGTTTCACGAGGGTGATCATTTCAGAACTCGTCTCACTCATAGCATTGAGGTGGCGCAGGTGGCTCGTTCGATTGCAAGGGTTTTGCGGCTTGATGAGGATTTGACTGAGGCTCTGGCGTTGGCTCATGACTTGGGGCACACGCCTTTTGGCCATGCGGGCGAACGCGAATTGGATAAATTGATGAAACCTTATGGCGGCTTTGATCATAATGCGCAGTCGCTTCGCATTGTGACCAAGCTTGAACGGCGTTATGCAGCCTTTGATGGGTTAAATCTAACATGGGAAACGCTGGAAGGGTTGGTTAAACATAATGGGCCGCTGGTAGATGGCGAGGGCCATGCTTTGGGGCATTATGCACAAACGGGTTTGCCTGCTGCGATCATTGAATATGCCGAAGTGCATGATTTGAAATTATCCAGTTATGCATCAGCAGAAGCGCAAGTGGCGGCGGTGTCGGATGACATTGCGTATAATGCGCATGATGTTGATGACGGCCTTCGGGCCAAGCTTTTTAACATCATCGATCTTGGTGATATTCCGCTGGCTGGGCAGGCGCTGGGTGAGGTGCTGACGGCTTATCCCGATCTTGATACCAACCGCGTGATCCACGAAACGGTTCGGCGATTAATTTCCGCAATGGTGGCTGATGTGTTGGCGGAAGGGCACAAGAACATCACGAAGTCTCATGTTAAATCGAGTGATGCAGTGCGCGAACTGGGAAAACCTCTAATTCAATTTGGTGCGCAGATGCGCGAAAACAACAAAGTGCTGCAAGGTTTCTTGTCGTTAAAAATGTATCGCCATGCACGCGTGCTGGAAATTATGGAACGGGCACAACGCGTGATCCGCGATTTATTTGATGCTTATATGAATGACGAAAAATTGCTTCCATCTGATTGGCGCGAAGATCATCCTATTTCAGATCAAAGCCGATATGCCAGACAAGTGTGCGATTTTATTGCGGGCATGACGGATCGCTATGCGCTCGATCAACACAAGCGTTTGTTTGACCTCGACCCGCTTTTCCGATAGTCAGCGCACTGAACAATACGAAAATATCAAAGGTTATGAATCACTTGTCGTCTCTCTCTCAATCCGTCATTCCCGCGAAGGCGGGAATCCAACTTGATGCTTTTTCGCTTTGGTTAAAGTTGGATTCCCGCCTTCGCGGCAATGACGACAAAATGGGGGCTTGCGCATGAATCTTTTCGCCCATTTTCAGGGTGTTGTTGCGCAAGCGGTTGAAGCTTTAGTGGGGCAGGGCAAATTGCCCGCTGGCCTTGACTTAAGCAAGCTGACGACTGAGCCGCCGCGTGATGCAACGCATGGTGATGTGGCTGTTAATGCTGCAATGGTGCTCGCTAAACCTGCGGGCATGAACCCACGCGCTGTTGCAGATTTGCTTTTGCCGTTGTTGGCTGAAGATCCTGATACTGCCGCTGTGACCGTTGCTGGCCCGGGTTTCATCAATATCAAACTGAAAGAAACGATTTGGCCACGTGTGTTGCAATCTGCACTTGATCAAGCTGATCAATTTGGTTCTTCGCAAGTCGGTGCAAATGAAAAAGTGAACGTCGAATATGTTTCTGCAAATCCCACCGG
>CAXTKN010000103.1:0-8759 GCA_964244805.1 uncultured Aestuariivirga sp. | reverse complement strand
ACCCTGCCCGCGCAAAACTAATCGCCCAAGCCCGCCCGATAAAGCCAGAGCCGATGATTGCAGTGTTGGTGGCAGTCGACATTTTAAACCCCTAAGACTCAACCCATTCGCGGGCTTTTCATTGTTTGATATGGCGTAAGCCAGTGGTGAGGGAGAGTAAGTTCAAAACTATAGTGTGTCAAATAGTTATTGTAGTATCATATAGTGATGATATTATTGAGGATAAATTTGCAGTTTTCAAACTACCCAACTCACCTTGAAGAACATGGCAAAATGGGCCACCCAAAGGCAGCCCACTCTATTAAGCAACAGGATAGTGACTACCGTCCGTAGATGGCCGTGAATGTAGCGCTGCCCAAAGCATTCATGTTTGTCATAAAACCTGTAAGAGAAGCTGTAGGGTTTTCTGGTAGTTCAAGTTTTGCGACTTTCAACGCATAGACCTTGAATACGTAATGATGTGGGGCTTCGCCTTGCGGCGGGCAAGGTCCGCCATAGCTTTTTGAGCCAAAATCGCTGGCAATTTGACGTGCCCCAGTCGGTAATGCTTTGCTATTTATGTCGCCCGCACCCTGAGCCAGTGAAAGTGTTGTTGCGGGGATATCGACTGCGGCCCAATGCCAAAAACCTGCGCCTCCAGTCTTGGCATCTGGATCGTGAACAAACACTGCAAAGCTTTTTGTCCCCGCAGGAGGGTCACTCCACGCGAGCGCCGGAGAAAAGTTTTCACCTGTGCAGCCGAAACCATTGAATGCAAATTTTTGATCAATTGTTTTGTCCTTGGTGATATCGGGACTTGAAAGTTCGAAGGCATTTGCGACCGATAGCGAGCCGACAATTGCTAATCCTGAAACTAATAGTCTGAATGAAATAAGTTTGGTCATGGTTTTCTCCTGTTAAGATTTAGAGTAGTTCAAAAATAATTTGCAATTTCAGGCGGCTTTGCGATTCTTCTCGGCAAGAGCTTCAAGCATCAAGACAGAAACAGCTTTTACTGAACGCGGATTTTGCCCCGTCACAAGTTGTCCATCACGAACAGCGTGTGATTCAAATTTTCCGGAGTTTTCAAAAATAGCACCACGTTTGCGCAACTCCGTTTCCAAAAGAAATGGCACAACGGATGTGAGCCCGACAGCATCCTCTTCTACGTCGGTGAAAGAATTAACTTTTAATCCGGCAACAACTGGGCTGCCGTCTGATTTCTTGGCATGAACGAGAGCCGCAGGGCCATGACAGACAGAACCAATAATGGCACCTTTTTCCCAAGCTTTTCCCACGAGTTTTGCAAGGCGTTGATCAGTGAAGTCCCACATTGTGCCATGACCGCCTGGCAAAAATATCGCCTCGTAGTCTGTCGCGTTGATCTGATCGATTGGCAGGCTAGAGTTGATCTTGGTCATGCTTTCTGCGTCATCAATAAAGCGCTGAACAGATGGTGCCCGCTTGCCGTCTTCGCCGTAACTTCCAAGATCATAAGGCGCTTTGCCGCCTTTGATTGACGCAATATCGACTGAATACCCAGCATCAACAAGGTCCCAATAGGGTGTTGCCATTTCGTCAAAGTAAAAGCCCGTCGTTCGACCGGTATCGCCCAATCGGTCATGTGACGTTAAAACGATGAGTGCTTTTGGTTGAGTGGTCATTTCCGTCTCCTTCATTGTTGGATGACACACAATTAGAGAAATGCACGAAGCAATAAATGATTGCATATTCATAATATAAATTACATCATGTAATCTATGACGCGATCATTTGGACCAGTGCAACTCGGCAGCATCGAGATATTTCTGAAAACGGCTGAAGCCCTCAGCTTTGCAAAAGCGGCAAACGAGCTAGGACTTGGCGCACCCGCTGTGAGCCGCTCTATTGCGAGGCTGGAAGAACGGCTTGGCGTTCCACTCTTTGCCCGTTCGACCCGCAATGTGAGATTGACCGAAGATGGACGACTCTATTTCGAGCAATGCAAACAGGCATTGCAGCAAATCAACAATGTCGAGGAAACTCTTCGCGGACATCAACGTGTTACGAGCGGTTTGTTGAGGATCAGTGTTCCCACAACTTATGGGCATCACCGCATCATTCCGCATTTGCCCGAATTCGTTTCACTTTATCCCGAGATCAAGATTGAATTGAATGTTTCAAATCGCAATATCGATTTCATTGAAGAAGGTTATGATCTGGCGATACGCTTAGGTGAACCTGCTGACAATCGTCTCATCGCCAGAAAGTTGGAAGACGCAGCGCTCGGCGTTTATGCCTCACCCGCATATCTGAGGAAAAACAATGCGCCCAAGATTCTAGCCGATCTCAAAGCGCATAGTCTCATTCAATTTGAACTTCCTAGCAGCGGTCGCGCAATGTCGTGGATTTTACGAGACCAGAACAAAGATATCGAGTTTGCGTTCAAAGCCAAACTAGGTTTTTCGGATGATGTGCTCGCCTGTATCAATTATGCAAAGCATGGCGGCGGCCTATTTCAGACCTATGATTTTATTGTTGCCGACGACGTTCGCAGCGGGAGGCTTGTTGAAGTCCTGAAAAATCTTCGCGGCAGGGCGCGGCCATTTTCGATACTATACCCACAGAATCGTCAACTCTCGCAACGAGTCAGGGCTTTTGTCGATTTCACGCTCAAAAAAGCTACTCAATCAAAATAGGCGCGTTAACGACTCCTCGGTATTTGGATCAAAGCGGTGCCCAAGAACTTTGGACTGGAACCGTCACGCCCTCAACTATTCGCCACCTGTTTCAATATCTCAATATACTGCTCCATATTTGCCAGCACGCGCTCCGTCGGGCCGCCGAGGCCTACGGCGAATCTGGCTCCGACGCGGCCTACGGGCAAGGCGAATGCCACTACAAAGCCGAAGTAATTCACACTTGCCAGCCTTATCGCTCATACCCAGCTGTTGAGTGTGCAAAACTGGAATGAGTCGATTGAGTTCTACAAGAAGCGCCTGCTGGAACCATTCGGTTAAATACCGCAATCCGAACTCGAGAAAGACCAGCACGCCGCCATAGACAACTTACGCTTTGCAGCTTAACTTATAGCTCCGGGACTCCGGCAATTTCGGGCGGTTCACTATTCATAATGCGACCACCTCTAGCAACTGAACCATTCTAAGGAGGCCACTATGCTCAATGTTGATCGTGAACAAAACTCGACATCAGCGCGTGCCGTTTCGCCCAACAATCCTTGTCCATTCTTGCGCGCTTTAGTTGCCGATGGTTTACTTGACGGCCATATTGAACCGCTAACCTCTGTGGCTGATGTCGTTAATGCAATGAGTGCTGCGTCACCACAGGGTGCTATTTCCAAACTCCCCGTTTGTTTGATCGGCCTTGTCGCGAATGGTCTGAAGCCAAGTCAGCTTTTTCGAAATTTCCGCGAAGGTGTGCATCTTGATAGCTTGCGTGGCGGCCCGCTTGATAAACGTGGTACGGGCACACGCGTTATTAACCAACAGGGCGAAATTGATGAGCGTGAGCTCGCCCGTCTTGATGAGTTTGCTTCCAAAAAGACTGACCCCTTTGGACAGATTGAGCGTGGCCTAAACCTCGAAGAGCTACAAACAATGATGGACGCGAATTTTAAGCGCGCGGCTGGCCAAAGGAGATTTTTTGATCGTAAACTAATGAATGGCGAATGGCCTGTTCTACTTAGAATAATGGGTAAGAATGCCGGGGTGGACCGTTACTTAAGCGTATCAGAAATTCGCAAACTTTGCATAGAGCGCCGCTTACCAGAGCGGGTCCTTCAATCCGTGAAGAAGCCATCGGTAAAAATTTGAATTTCTTTTCAGTGGTCAAGGTTGGATAAGATTTGCAACTTTCTTGATTTAACTCGTCAGGTGAAATCAAGTATGAATGCTTCGGAATCTGACATTTCAGTAGCCAAGCTCTAAGGCAAATTAACATCAACTGAAGCGGTACCTTTTTGCGGAAGCAACAGCCAGTGCCAACCACCTGCAAAGATATTCGTCTGCTAATTGCCTTGGTCACGTGAAACTCGATTGCGCGTTTTCAGGCAAAGAACGGAAGGTAAAGACCCATTCATTATAGTCTCCTCAAGAGACGATGTGGATCAGCTGTTCCAGATCATTACCAAACCCAAAGCGATGCGCTTGGGAGATTGTTACAGCCTAGGCAACATTGCAGGAGCCGTCCACTCTGGACACAAAGTTGCCTAGGGCATTGGATTTTTTGCTCAAATTTTAACCTGCTGCATCCAGCAGGTTATCCAAGGCATTTTTCACTTTTGCAGCCTTCCACACGTCACGCACTGTCACGTCAGGGTATGCACTGTAAAACCGCAGAGCAGTGATCTGATGTCTCACAATATAGTCCTTCACATCAGGGCTGTGTATCCCAGGCCAACCCACGCATTCGTGAAACAGAAAATTAATCTGATCCGGAATGAAGGTGGCGAAATCGTTGATGTAAGTTTCCCAACCACCATCAAATGTGGAAGCAAAAAGAAGCCTCGTGTCGTTGTCAAAAATTACGACGCGGAAATCATGAACCGTTCCCACCTTGTCGACATCTTGCGGATTGTACATCTTTGAAGTTTCGCCGGCGTGCTGAGCAGCGCGCATGCGGTCTGCACCACCTGGGTTCAAAGGTAGAATTACGGTAAGCTCATGCGCCTGCCCCGAATTTGCGCCGGGCCTTAAGATTTCAGTTGTTTTTGCTTCTGCCATTTTCGTCTCCTTTTAGATTTGGTTCAATTGTCGTCTCAAGATCAGCTAACCACTTCAATGCGCGAAGACCGGGCATGAAACAATATTCACCCCCGCGCACTGTCACAAAATTTGGCAATCCGTGCAGGCGGCGGCGCACCGGGCGTTTGGGAATTGTAAAAACCCCATCGCCTTGCGCATTACCTATCATCGGGTCTTGTTCAGTTCCATGACTAATGAAATTACCATTCGTCACCCATTGCGATTGCACGAACTCAAATTGTTGTTTCAGCTTTGTGCCGATTATCAGAAACACACCGCCACGCTCCGCGCCATCGTCCTGCATGGCGCCCTCCGGCAAGGGCGTTCCGTAATTCATGCCGCGCCGAAGAAAATGATGCAGATTCATGGAAACAAAATCGTCTTTCAAGGCATCGCGCGGGTTCACCCGGCGGATATGCGCACTAAATGGGCATTTTAATCCCTGTGCGTCATCTGCATAGCTGAAATTGTCGTTGCTATGTTGATCAGCACCCAAACTAGGATCATCTTGTTCTGGCGCTAAAACCAATGGCGCACCGCTGCGCCATCTGCCAACCATTTTGGCCGCGATCAATTCTTCTTCCTCTGGCCCAGAAGCTTGCTCGCGCAGATAATTCCGAAACGCGGCAACATCGGTATGGAATTTGCGCATGGCAAAAAATGTACCATTGCGCCTTAAAACCTCAGGTTCTGGCTTGCTGGCCACGGCACCTTGTTCATCGGGATATCCCATAATGAATTCTCCCGCCTTAACGGGCTGCGTGTAGCCCGGATAAATCGGTGGGCCGCTGCCTTCCACATGTGGGTTATGCAATCCGTCCTTGAACCCAAATGGATTTCGACCTTCTGGCAACTCGCTGTATTTCATACTGTAGACAAGCGAGATTTTCGGAAGGTCTTTGCGGCTTTGGCGCGCCAGTGCCAACACTTGCTCTAAGTCTTCTTCATTTTTCGCGGTGAAAGACACTGCGACATGCACGTCGGTGCTACCAAAAGGATGTTCCCAATTGTCCGGAGCATTGGCGCCCATATCATTCAGAAATCCGGCCCGTGCCGCCATGCCCTGACGAAATTCTTCGGGAAAGCTATCAAGGAATTCTTGGGAAAGCCCCAACGCCTTGAGACCCTGAAAGGTGAACGCAATACCAAGCCAAGCAGGAAGTGTTGGCTTCCACCACGCATCTGAAGTTGCCACGTGAGGGATGATACGGCGCAACATTTCACGTCCCTGAGCTGCATCGTCAATCCGAAGTACAACAACTTCTCCTTTGTAAGGACTAGGGCGCGGACGCAGGATGATTGCTTGGATATCACTTAATTCCAGCAGAGGAAGGTTTGCATCAGCAACGTCAGATATTGTCACAATACCTCTTCTTCCACTATTTATTTGAAATTATAGTTTCTGCCTACACTACTCCGTCGCCCGTTTCAATCTACAACAGCAATGATGAAATGTTGCGCGCATACTTGCTCAAGTATGCCGAAGTGCTGCCATTGCGGCAGTACAATCTTTTCACATTTTTAATGCGACTTTTATCGTTATTCCTTGATAATTCATCTCAGAATTTGAATTTTTTCAACTTCGTAATTTACCTCAGCCCTCTGGGTTACCCCACGGCTGCATTCCACATTGGATTCCCGCTCCTAGCCCATAGCAACATCAGAGTTTTGCAACTCTAGCGCAGCTTCCCTCAACTCATCGCCACCTGCTTCAATATCTCAATATACTGCTCCATATTCGCCAGCACGCGCTCCGTTGGGCCGCCGAGGCCTACGGCGAATCTTGCTCCTACGCGGCCTACGGGCACGGCGATGGCGGTGACACCGATGGCATATTCTTCGCGGTCGAACGATACTAAATCCTCGCGGATTTTTTCGAAGGCGCGCAACAATGCGGGCTTGGTGGTGAGCGTGTTCACCGTGCGGCGGGTGAGTTTGTGCTTGGCAAGATAGCGATCCACCTCATCAGGTGATGCCAGCGCCAAAAGCAATTTGCCTGAGGCCCGCGCATGGGCTTCGCCTGTGGCCCCCACTTGGGTTGAGGCGGCTTGGATGGGGGAGTTGCCTTTGGCGTTGGCCAATACCACCACTTCATCATCAATCCAGCCCACCAGATAAGCGGTCTCGCCCGTTAACCGCGCCACACTTTCAGCATAACGTGCCAATTGTTCGGGCGCTGCGGTTTGTTGTTTATAGCCATTGGCAATGACAGAAGCGGCTAGGCCTAGCACATAAGAACTGCCCGAACTTTTGCGCAGCATGTTCACAGACACAAGAGTGTGCAAAAGATGATAAACCACTTGGCGCGGCAGGTCTAAATTATCGCTCAGATTCTTGGCCGAAATGCCCGATGGCCCACTGCGCGCCACCGCCAACAAAATCTCTATAGTACGTGCGGCAGATTGAACGCGGGGCGCTTTTGGTTCGGTTAAAATATCCATGGCGAGTCAGATTTCCTTTATGTCGGAAGTTACTGGCAATCACCAATTGATACAAGTCGCAACCAGCGATGTCAGCTATGGAGTAACACCTTCACAGCATCCGCAATCGAATCCGCATTTGGCAACAGCGCCGCTTGCAATGCGGGCGATGCGGGCATGCGAATATCTGGAGTGGTGAGGCGTTGTACCTTGACTGCGAGACCCACGCAAAGTTCGTGAACCCGCATTCCAATCTCGCCCGCAAAGCCCCCGGACTTTACAGCTTCATGCACAATCAACACGTTTCCACTTGCAGCGGTCACCGCGGCAATGATCGCCTTGTCGTCGATAGGGGAGAGCCAACGCAGATCAAGCACGCTTGTCTCGATGCCGCTGTCCGCCAATTTCTCGGCGGCGGCGATTGAGTGCTGCACCATGCTGCCCCATGTGATGATCGCACAGTGAGCGCCGGAACGACGCAAGCGCGAGAGGCCAACTTGTTCAGCACCATCCGTAATGTTTATCTCACTTTTGGTTTGATAAGCCCCACGAGATTCAATCACGATGCAAGGATCAGGATCAGCCGCCGCCGCGCGGAGCAAGGCGTAAGCGTCCGCACCCGTCGCAGCGATGGCCACTTTAATGCCGGGGATATGCGCAAGGATGGCTTCCACTGATTGCGAATGCTGTGCGCATGAACCCGGCGTTACACCCTGCTGCGTGCGCACCACCATGGGCACTGATGTGCGCCCGCCCGTGATGTAGCGAATGTTTGCTGCTTGGTTGATGATCTGATCAATGGCCACAAACAAAAAATCCGCCCACATGATTTCAACGATGGGTTTCAGGCCGGAGATCGCAGCACCCACAGCCGAACCAAGAATCGCATTCTCCGCAATCGGTGTGTCGAAGACCCGGTCTGCACCAAAGTCTTTATTCAAATTCCGTGTGGCCCCAAAAATACCACCGCCTTTGCCCACGTCTTCGCCGAAGATGATTGTGTTCGAGTCATTTTCCAATTCAGTGCGCAGTGCCAAGTTCACGGCTTCGAGATAGGTGAGTTCTTTGGTTTGCAGAGTCTTTGGCAATGACAGAACAGGCAGCGCAACAACATGTTGCTGCGCTGTGGCAACATTGGGCATCGCCGAAGCAATTACGTCTTCTGTCATAATATCTACAGCTTCGGTCTGCGCAGTTTGCAAATGTGCAACATCATCCGCAGTCATTGCACCTGATGCAATTATCTGAGCTGAAAGCAACGTGATCGGATCAAGCGCTTCTGCCGCGAGCTTATCTGCCTTCGAACGGTAGTGCTCAATGTCCCTGTTATAATGTCCCCAAAGACGAGGCACGCGGCATTCAATCAGCGATGGACCACCGCCGTCTCGCGCTTGCTTTGCTGCCAACGCAATCGTATCGCGCACCGCAACGGCATCAACGCCAGAAATCGTAGCCGATGACATGCCGTAACCGGATGCACGTTTGGCCAGACGATCCACCAAAAACATATCGCTGGTGGCTGTGAGTTCAGACCAACCGTTATTTTCTACCACAAACACAACCGGCAATTTGCGCGCCGCTGCAAAAGCCATGGCCTCATGCACAGCGCCTTGGTTCA
>CAXTKN010000102.1:0-8915 GCA_964244805.1 uncultured Aestuariivirga sp. | reverse complement strand
CTGATTTCAATTGGGAAGACCCGCTCGATCTTGAAAGCTGGTTGACGGAAGAGGAGCGGATGATCCGCGATTCGGCGCGTGCATTTGCGCAGGATAAACTGCAACCGCGTGTGAAGTCGGCGTTTCGTGAGGAGCGCTTTGACCCAGAGATCATGACCGAGCTTGGAGCGATGGGGTTTCTTGGCGTGATGACCGATGAGAAATATGGCGGCAGTGGCCTTGGCTATGTGGCTTATGGTTTGGTGGCGCGGGAAGTGGAGCGTGTGGATTCTGGTTACCGTTCGGCGATGAGCGTGCAGAACTCTCTCGTCATGCATCCCATTGAGGCGTTTGGCACTGAAGCGCAGAAGATGAAATATTTGCCAAAGCTGGCCACGGGCGAAATGATTGGTTGCTTTGGTTTGACCGAGCCTGATGCGGGCTCTGACCCAGGTGGCATGAAGACACGGGCGACAAAAGTTCAAGGCGGCTATGTTTTAAATGGCTCAAAGATGTGGATTTCGAATTCGCCAATTGCCGATATCGCGATCATATGGGCGAAGCTGGATGATGATATTCGCGGCTTTGTCGTTGAACGCGGCATGAAGGGATTTTCAACGCCAGAAATCAAAGGCAAGATTTCACTGCGCGCTTCGATCACGGGTGAAATTGTTCTTGAAAATGTTGAAGTGCCTGAAGATGCTTTGTTGCCTTTGGCTAAAGGGCTGGGCGGGCCGTTTTCGTGTTTGAATAAAGCACGCTTTGGCATTGCCTGGGGTGTGATGGGAGCGGCGGAAGATTGCTGGCACCGCGCACGGCAATATGTTTTGGACCGTAAGCAATTTGGCAAGCCGCTGGCCGCCAATCAACTGGTGCAATTGAAATTGGCGAATATGCAAACTGAAATTTCGTTAGGTTTGCATGGTTGTTTGGCATTAGGTCGCGGGCTTGAACGCGGCACATGTGCACCACCTGCCATCTCGCTGATGAAGCGCAACAATTGCGGCAAGGCGCTGGATGTGGCCCGCATGGCGCGTGACATGCATGGCGGCAATGGCATATCGGAAGAATATCACGTGATCCGCCATATGGTGAACCTTGAAACGGTCAACACCTATGAAGGCACACATGATGTGCATGCGCTGATTTTGGGTCGGGCGCAGACGGGCATACAGGCGTTTCAATAGTGATTGAGATCAGACGCGCTGATCCGCGCGATTTTATTTCGTTTCTGCAGGCCAGCGATGATTATGCCGCTTCGCTATATCCGGCAGAGAGCAATCATATGCTGGATGTGGAAACATTGCTCCGTCCACAGATGAATTTTTTTGGTGTGCTTGTTGATGGCGATGTAAAAGGCTGTGGCGGGTTTTGGGTGCATGATGATTTTATAGAGATCAAGCGTGTGTGGATTGATCCTTCGGCGCGTGGGCTTGGGCTTTCACGCAAGTTGATGACTGTGTTGGAAGATGAGGCGCGATCAAAGGGTTTCAAGATTGCACGGCTTGAGACTGGCATTTCACAGCCTGAGGCATTGGGCCTTTACCATGCGCTTGGTTATGTGGAGCGCGGGCCATTTGGGGATTATAAGTTGGATCCTTTGAGTGTGTTTATGGAAAAAACGCTCTGAGCGGATTGGCGGGATCGAGCAATAGCTTAACCGCCATTGCGCAACAGACGATGACCAAAAGTGGCCTGATAATTTTCGCGCCATGTTTCATGGCAAAACGGCTTCCCAGCTGGGCGCCGATAAATTGGCAGATGCCCATCACCAAACCAAGCAAGATGTAGATTTTTCCTGAAAAGGCAAAAACCAAAAGTGAGGCGATGTTGGATGTGAAGTTCAACAGTTTGGTCTTTGCAGTGGCTTGTACAATTCCAAGGCCCATGAGCGTTACGAGTGCCACCATATAAAACGAGCCCGTGCCAGGGCCGAAGATGCCGTCATAAAATCCAAGAGCTGGCGCCACACCAAAAGCGAATACACCTGATGAAATGCGCGGTGCTTTCGATTGATTAGTGATGGCGGGAGATAATGCAAAATAGATCGCAATCATGATGAGAAGTATCGGCAGCACGACGACTAAGAGATTTTTGGGAGCATAATTGATGGTTAGAACGCCGCAACTTGCGGCTATAAATGTTGCGATAATTGTCGGAATGTTTCGCTTGAAATCAATATGGCCTTTACGCCAGAAGGCAATTGCCGCAGAGCCTGTGCCGAAACTTCCTTGCAATTTGTTAGTGGCTAATGCTGATACGGGATCAAGGCCCGCGAGTAATAACGATGGTAGAGCCAACAGGCCGCCGCCGCCTGCGATAGCGTCGATGAAGCCAGCGACGAGTGCGACAACTGCGAGCAGCGCTAAAGTTGTTAAAGGCATTATGCTTCTTTCAATCCTGCAATCATCATACGCAGATTATCTTCTTCAACTGCATGCAGCGAAACATGTGGCGGCAAGCGACGCGCCGATTTTAACATTGATAATCCGTGTACGGATGACCAGACATGAGTGGCGGCTATGGGTGCTCGCAATGCACCCGTGACTTGAGCAACAGCATTTTCGAGTTGGGTCCACGCTTCATAGGATGATTTGGTGAGGGCTGGCGTCATTGACATTTTGACGACTTGGCCAAACATCAAGCCGTAGACGGCAGAATTTTCATCGGCAAAGCGCAAATAGGCCCGGCCCATGGCATAGAGCCGATCTTCGGCAGTTTGGCTTTGGGATTCTTCTGCGGCACGTCCAAGCGCGTTTACAAATTTTTGGAACCCGCGCGCGGCGATCTCGCCTAACAAATCCGCCATCGATGCAAAGTGGTGTTTGGGCGCGGCGTGGGAAACACCGGCCCGCCTGGCGATTTCACGCAGTGACACGTCGTCGATTGGCATGTCCAATAGTGCTTGCTCGCCAGCGCGTAAGAGCTGTTCGCGCAAATCGCCGTGGTGATAGGGTTTTTGTGTTGTTGCATGCATTGCTCAAATCTAAATGACCAGCGCTATCTTTACAATGTAAAAATAAACTTGACAGTGTAAAACTGATATGCTTTTTATATTTACACTGTAAAGATTGGAGGGATAAAAATGACTGCGGATTTTTTGTTTGGTTTGGCTAACCCTTTAGCGCTGTTGGGTTGGATAATTTTGGGGGTGGGGATTGTTTGGAACAAGCCGTTTTTACGTGATGCGGTTGCGGGGCGGTTTTTCCCGCTTGGGCTTTCGATTCTTTATACGATTTTGATCGGCGCTTTCTTCTTCAGGGCGGAGGGCGGGTTTGACACGCTGGCAAATGTGCAAAAACTTTTCACATTCCCTTGGGCTGCTCTTGCCGGCTGGGTTCACTATTTGGCTTTTGATCTATTCATGGGTGCGGTGATTTCCCGAGACATTATGAAGCTTGGCATCTCCCGCTTGTTCCTCATCGTGCTTTTGCCACTTACATTTATGTTTGGGCCAATTGGTTATGTGGGTTTTGTGATTGTGCGCACAGCTTTGGCCAAGAAGGAGATTGCAGCATGAGCATGGTTGAAACTGCACCGCGCTTTCAAGACACGAAGATTTTCGGACTAATCGACGATATGCGCCATGGACATATTTGGTTATGGCGCACAGTGGTGGCGATGCTGATTGGATCGGCATTGATGTTTATATTTCAGTATTTCGATGCGCGGCTCATCAATGGCGTGAATGTTTGGGATAAGCCTGCCAAATTTTTTCTTTCGCTTGCAGTGCAATTTGGCACGGTCAGTTGGGCACTTAACTTGTTGCCCATTGGTGAACGGATAAGCCCCGGGAAAAGCTGGGCCGTATTTCTCATGGTTATCGCGGGATGGGTCGAAATGGCTTATATTATTTTCCGTGCTTCTCGTGGCGAAGGCTCGCATTTCAATACTGGAACTCCAATGGCTGCGATTGCTTATGGTGTCATGGGTGTGGGTGCATTGACGTTGACTTTCACCGCTGGATTCATTGGGTGGAAGGTTTGGCGTGCAAGTAGCGGCGGTGTGTGGCGCGAGGCGGCGGGATTTGGATTACTGCTTGGTGCAGTGCTTGGCACAATTACTGCAGCTTACATGAGCAGCATGCCCAGCCACTGGGTGGGAGGATTACAAAGCGATGCCAATGCGCTGGTGTTTTTCAATTGGTCGACAACAGGTGGCGATTTACGCGTGGCGCATTTTGTGGGCTTGCATGCGGCGCAGTTTGTTCCGCTAGCAGCAATGAGTGGCGATCGGCGCGTAGTTTATGGCGCGGCTATTGCGATAACTGCATTGACTTTGGTCATTTTTGTTATGGGTATGCTGGGTATTCCTCTTTTCATTGCGTGACTGAAAAAAGAATTTTTCTTAGGGCATTTTGACTTTTTATAGAAAATTCAAAATCGCCCTAAGTTCAAATTTTCGATTTGTCTTTCTCAATTTTGACGCTTCTACTAAAAATAAGTCTGGAGAAACGTCAGCTGTTGTCCGATCTATCCCGATCAACATTTGCGCGTGGGGCGTGACCCATAATCAGTTCTTGGGCTTGGACAATCCAATCTTCGCGCGCCGAACGACCGCGCAGATCGAGCTTTTCATCAAGTGCCGAAATATCATCTTCAGACATGGCGGCGATCTGTTGCAAAGTTGTGATGCCTGCTTCTTCAAGCAACGCTGTAATTTTTGGGCCAATTCCGTCGATTAAAGAGACATCGCTGATTGGGCTTATGGCTTCTGAATGTTCGGCCTTGGCAGGCATCATATCTGGTATAGTGAAGGTCTCTAGCGCGCGCTGCCAATGAATTTTGTCGCGACCTTCAGGGCGGCCTTCGTCTTCCCAATATTGATGGGCGCGAGCGCGAATGATGATTTCGTCTTCGGTTTTAATGTGATCCATGTTCGAATCCCTTTGGGTTTGACTGCATATTTGTAAGCAGAACTGGATGACGACGTTATAACAACGGCATGTCGATTGTATTTGTACGGTTGACCGCAGGTATATTCTTGAAGGGTATTTTGGCGCACACCTGTTCAAAGCCAGATTGAATTAGAAGACGGCTTCGCGTAGTTCTAAATTCAAGTGATTTAACGCGAGCGCCACCAATGAAAATCAAAAAACTTGAAACTTTTAGCAATGAATTTGTAGGCTTTGTGCGCGCTACATCGGAAACAGGTGCGGAAGGTTGGGGGCAGGTTTCAACTTACAATGCAGATATCACTTGCGAGATATTCCACCGCCAAGTGGCACGACATGCGCTGGGAACTGATGCGCTGAATTTCGCGGACACGCTCAATTTGATAGGTGAGCGTGAGCATAAATATCCTGGCAGCTATTTGCGACGTGCCATGACCGGGCTTGATACGGCACTGCTGGATTTGCGCGGCAAGTTAGAAGGCAAACCAGTTACATCGTTGCTTGGCGGCAGCCCCGGCAAAATTCGGGCTTATGCGTCATCAATGAAACGCGACATCACGCCGGAAGATGAAGCTTTGCGGTTCATGAAGCTGCGCGATGAGTTTGGCTTTGATGCGTTTAAATGGCGGGTCGGTTCTGAATGTGGACGTGACAAGGATGAGTGGCCGGGGCGCACCGAAGCTGTGGTGCCTGTGGTTTCGCGTGCTTTGGGTGAAGGCGTTGCCAAACTGGTGGATGGTAATTCATGTTACTCCCCCAGGCGCGCCATTGAAGTTGGCAAACTACTTGAGCAAGAAGGCATTTCACATTTTGAAGAGCCCTGCCCCTATTGGGAGTTTGATCAAACAGCGGAAGTGACCAATGCGCTCTCCATTGATGTGGCTGGTGGAGAACAAGATTGCGAATTCACCGCATGGGATGCGATGATTGAAAAACGCGCTGTGGATATTTTGCAGCCTGATGTGATGTATATAGGTGGCATGTTGCGCACCTTGGAAGTGTGCAAGCGCGGCGAGAAAGCAGGTTTTAAGATAACTCCGCATGCTGCCAATCTTTCTCTGGTCACCATGTGCACAATGCATTTGCTCCGTGCCATACCCAATGCGGGAAAATATTTGGAACTTTCTATTGAGGGTCTGGATTACTATCCATGGCAAGACGGATTATTTCTTGGCGAGCCCTATAAAATTGTGGAAGGCAAGGCGGAGGTGACTGATGCACCGGGCTGGGGCGTGGAGATTAATCCGGAGTGGTTGGATAAGGCCGCCTATAAGTGCAGCGAATTGTCATAACTGGGTTTCCTTGCAGTGTTAGAATGAAACGACTAGAACAGCACCATCAAACAATGGAGATAAAAAATGGCCCTCGAACTTCCTGCACTGCCTTATGCCTACGATGCTTTAGGCCCTTATATGTCGAAAGAAACTTTGGAGTTTCATCACGACAAGCACCATATGGCTTACGTGACCAATGGCAATAATCTGTTGAAGGATTCGCCGCTCGCATCAAAGTCGATTGAAGAGATTTGTGTCGCTGCTTACAATGAAAAAGCCGCCGGTCTCGTGAACAATGTGGGGCAACATTATAACCACAATCATTTCTGGCAATGGATGAAGCCAAATGGCGGCGGCACTAAACTGCCTGCGAAATTGGCCGCAGCTGTTGACGCTGACCTTGGTGGCTATGATAAAATGCGCGCCGATTTCGTACAGGCAGGTCTCACGCAATTTGGTTCTGGCTGGGCTTGGATTGCTGTTAAAGGCGGCAAGCTTGTAATCATGAAAACCGCAAACGGCGAAAACCCGCTGATGCATGGAGCATCACCGATTCTGGGCTGCGATGTGTGGGAGCATAGTTATTACATCGATTATCGCAACGCGCGTCAAAAATATCTGGAAGCGTTCGTTGATCATTTGATCAACTGGGAACATGTTGAGGAAATGCACGCGAAAGCCTGATGCAATATCCGATTTTCGATGGACACAATGATGTGCTGTTGCGGCTTTGGTTGAAAAAATCAACCAAAGCCGTTGCTGATTTTATCGATGGCGACGGCGAAGGTCATCTTGATTTGCCGCGCATGCATGATGGTGGGTTTGCGGGTGGATTGTTTGCAATTTATACGCCCTCGTTTGACGATGGTGTTGACCGCGAGAATTTGAACCCTTCGCCCTATGCGCCGGTGTCCCAAGTAATTGCTGCGCAAGCCACATTTGAAATGGCAAATTTGCTTTTCGCATTAGAGCGTGAGACGCCAAACAATGGTTTTAAAGTTTGCCGCAATGTTGTCGATATTCGCGCGGCTATGAAACTTGGTGCCATTGCCGCCGTGATGCATATTGAAGGGGCCGAAGCAATTGGGCCATCACTTGAAGGCCTGTCAGAGTTGTATGAAATAGGGTTGCGTTCGATTGGACCTTTGTGGAGCCGCGATAATGTGTTTGGCCAAGGGGTGCCGTTTAATTTTCCGGGTTCACCTGATATTGCCGATGGTTTGACAGAGCCTGGCAAGGCGTTGGTGCGAGAATGTAACCGTTTGAAGGTTATGCTTGATTGCTCGCATCTCAATCTCAAAGGGTTTTGGGATTTGGCCAAGATCAGCAATGCGCCTTTGGTAGCGAGCCATTCCAATGTTCACTCGATCTGCGCTAGCCCACGCAATTTGTTTTATGATCAGTTGCAAGCGATTGGCCAAAGCGGTGGCATTGTGGGCTTGAATTTCGCGGTGATTTTCTTGAATGAGGATGGCACTTATCGGCATGATGTTTCGCCGTCAGTCATGATCCGCCATCTCGATTATCTGCTGCGTGTGGCGGGAGAAGACTGCGTGGGGCTTGGCTCGGATTTCGATGGCGCAGGGGTTCCAAATTTCATTCGAGATGTGACGGGTGTTCCTCGGCTTGTTGAGGCGATGGACAAGGCTGGATATGGTGAAGCGCTAATCCGTAAGATCACATCGGAAAATTGGTTGCGGGTGCTGGAAAAAACATGGGGACACTAAAATGAAAGCCGTTTATTTTGAAGCGTACCAACAGATGCCGGTCATTGCTAATCTGCCAGACCCAACGCCGAGCAACAGTGGCATTGTTTTGAAGGTCGAAGCCACGGGCCTATGCCGCAGTGATTGGCATGCTTGGATGGGGCATGATCCGGATACGAAATTGCCGCATGTGCCCGGGCATGAGATGGCGGGCGTGATTGCAGCACTTGGGCGCGATGTGAAAAATTGGAAGATCGGCGACCGGGTGACGGTGCCGTTTGTTGCCGGCTGTGGCCATTGCTTGGAATGCCACACAGGGCACCAACATATTTGCGATAATCAATTTCAACCGGGCTTTTCGGCTTGGGGATCATTTGCTGAATATGTGGCGCTGGAATATGCCGATGCGAATTTGGTTCGGCTGCCGGAGTCTATGAAATTTGAAACAGCAGCCAGTTTGGGGTGCAGGTTTGTCACCTCATTTCGCGCGGTTATTGACCAAGGTCGCTGCAAACCGGGTGAATGGGTGGCAGTGCATGGCTGCGGTGGCGTGGGGCTTTCAGCCATCATGATCGCCGCTGCGATGGGTGCACGGGTTATCGCCATTGATTTAACAGACGAGAAATTGGCTTTCGCCAAAGAGCTTGGCGCTGAAATTCTGATCAAAGGAATAGGCGAAGTGGCGCAGGCCGTGCGCGATGCCACGGGCGGCGGGGCCAATCTTTCGATTGATGCGCTGGGCCACCAAGTGACGTGTTTTAATTCCATTTCGTGTTTACGCAAACGCGGGCGGCATGTGCAGGTGGGTCTGATGCTCGAAGAACACGCCCATGCGAAAGTGCCGATGGACCTCGTGATTTCGCGCGAACTCGAAATTCGCGGCAGCCACGGCATGCAGGCGTTTCGCTATGGCGATATGATGGCGATGATTGAAAAGGGCGTGTTGAAGCCCGAGCGCTTGATCGGCAATTTGATTTCGCTGGATGACGCGCCGGCGGCGCTGGCGGGTATGGATCAGTTTGGCGGGCTGGGGATTAATGTGGTGAATCGGTTTTAGGGATG
>CAXTKN010000101.1:0-8928 GCA_964244805.1 uncultured Aestuariivirga sp. | reverse complement strand
TGGGTGATGATGGGTTGGGTGGTGATTGCGGCATTGGTCATATCATTGCGCCAATCGCTGGGGGAATGCAGGTCGAGTGGTGTCAAGTGCGATTGGCCGGGCTTGAGGGCGAGTGTGGAGAAGACGCTGGCCGTTGAACATTCTGCAAGTGGATTGACTAAAACGATGGCGCGGGGGAGCTCAATGGTGAGAGGGGTTATGATTTCGCCGATTCCTTGCATCTGGCAGGCGGCCTCATAGAAACACACGGGCACATCTGCGCCGAGGTTTTTAGCGAGGGACGTGATTTCGGTTTCAGATAGCGTTTGATGTGTGAGGCGCAGGAGGCCGCGCAACATGGCTGCTGCATCGGCTGAGCCGCCGCCGATGCCTGATGCAACGGGCAGGTTTTTTGTGAGCGCAACATGCACTTTTGGCAGGGCCAATGCTTTTGCTGCAAATAGTTTGTCGAGGTGATGCCAAGCTTTGAGTATTATGTTCTCGTCGTCGCTCGGCACTTCGGTGGCGAATTTGCCATCGCAACTTAAAGACAACGCATCGGAAGTCGAGATCGTAAGTTCGTCCCCGATATCTGCAAAGGCCACCACGGAATCTAGCTCGTGGTAGCCATCCGCACGCCTGCCCAGAACATGCAAGGCGAGATTAATTTTAGCTTTGGCGGTTTCGGTAACGCTGGTGATCATCAGCCGGAAGAGGGCTTGGGCACTAAGTTTTCAGCAGGCTTTGCCTTTGCTGGCTCAACCAAACCATTTTTCAACCGATCTTCGATTGCTGGAAGATCAGCCGCTTCTGGATGATTGTCCTTGGCATGTTGCCACTGAAACTGGGCTTCGAGTTTGCGGCCCGAATGCCAATAAGCATCGCCCAGATGTTGAGCGATTGTGGAATCGGCGGCATTGAGATCAACAGCGCGCTCCAAATAGCTCACAGCTTGATCATAATCGCCCATGGTGAAATAGGCCCAGCCCAAACTATCAACAATATAGCCATCATTGGGTTTGAGCTCGACCGCCTTCTTGACCATGCCGATTGCTTCATCAAGCTTCACACCGCGATCAATCATCGAGTAACCCAGATAGTTGAGAACCGTCGGCTGGTCTTTGGAAATTGATAGAGCTTTTCTGAAATCAGCTTCAGATTTATCGAATGCCTTCATCCGGTCATATGAAATGCCACGGTAATAATAGAGCTGCCATTTGATGTTGTCATCGCCTTGAAGGCCAATGGCTTGGGTATAAATGTCCGCTGCTTTTTGCATTTCATTGTTGTTGCGAAAAAGACCGCCTAAGGCGACCAGCGCGTCCAGATTTTTTGCATCTTTCGCAACGACGGCTTGCAACCTGTCAATGGCATCCTTGGTTTTATCATCGCGTTGAAGATTAACCGCGATTTGTGTGTCGGCATAATTACGCAGAGGTGATGTGGCAGGCACATGATCGAACGCATCAATAGCGGCTTCGCTGATTTTCATATCGGTATAAATATCGCCAATCAATGAGCGCGTCATGGGCTGGTCGGCATTGAGTGCCAGCGACAGCTGGGCATACATCAAAGCTGCATCAGCGCTTTGATCACCGTTCATGGCGGCGGCCAGTGAAAACAAAACTTCAGACACGCCAGTGGCTGGCGTTTTGATGAAAGGCGTTGGCATTTTCCCTGCGTTCAGGTCTGCTAAATCAGCTTCAATCAACACATTGCGTTGTCCGCCGCTTAAAAATTTTTCATAAACTTTTTGCGCTTCATCCTTATGGCCATTGCGCATCAGGAAATTTGCATAGGCTTGCGCGACACGCAAACTATTGCCCGCAAGTTGATAGGCTTTCTTATAAGCAACATCGGCCCGCATGGTGGAGTTGAGGAAATCAGAAATCATTGCCGTGTGGACGACCTTATAATTTGCAAAAGATTCTTGATTATCAAGCTTGTTCAATTCTTTCAAAGCCGCATTGAGCGAGCCTTCGCCCGCATAGGCCCAAGCGTTGAGCAACGCCGAGGTGAGCTCACCCACGGGTGTGTAGGCCGCTTCGTTAAATTGCACGCGCGCTTCGGGATAACGGCGATTACGAAATTCTTTAAGGCCTAAAACAATCCGCGCCATACGTTGCTGGCTGTTATTGGCGATGACTTGAGGCGCAAGGGCTTCGGCCTTGGCAACATCGCCCATGGCGAGCTCTGCTTGAAACAGACGTTCAACCAAAACCGGATTGCCCGAATCCTGCTTGAGTGCAGCACCCAGAAAATCTGCGGAGGCGTTGTTATCGCGCAACCTGCCAGCCGTGCGGCCAGCCAAATAATTTCCCGAAAACGAAGTTTCAGGGGTGACATCAGCGAGTGCTATGCCCGACACAAGAAAACCAGCAAAAATCCAAGAAGCAGAACGCAAAAGCATGATGATCCATTCAAATTATAAAAGGGCGGAAATACGCCAACGATTCATCTCGCTAGATTGAGGTTTTTTAGCGGTTATCGCAAGCAAAAAGGGCGGGCACCTTTTTCAAGGAACCCACCCCTTCTAGGATCAAGCCCGCCGGCTTTTATTCAGCAATACGCATTGCCAGAATTTGGTTGGCAATCTTACCGAAAGCAGCATCAAGCGACGTGCTGTCAGCGTCGATGATATGGCTCGAGTCAGTCGCGCAGTTATTGACCAAGCCAACACGCCAAGGCAGTGTCTTATCAAGCTGGAATGTGATCACATAAACTTCCACGCCCGAACCTTTGATGCCACTGCACATCGAAGCAGCTTGGGTATAAACGTCACCGTTCGTTGGCGATGCATAAGCGACTTCATCGTCATTACTGCTGCCATATGAAGTATAGCTTGTATCCTTGCTTACGACGCCATTAACATACGCTGTGTTGTATTCGGCGTCGGTCATCAAGATCATGACTTTTCTTACTTTTTGGGTCAAATCGGTCGTGGTCAACTTATCATAGCCCGCAGGAGCGGCTGTTCCGTTGAATACACCGATATTGGGCGAAAGAGCGTACCAGCCCCATGCCAAACCTGTTTGGCCCGCAGTCCAGTTGCCAGAAGACATGGCACCAATTGTGTTTTTCAAAAGCGTAGCATTTGTCGACAGCGGCACCATTGGTGTGACTGTGCAGGGGTTGAACGAACTGTTTGTTACAACATACTTGCGTCCGACAGGATAAGCGCCAACACCAGCATCAGTATACGCAGCCGTTCCAGAACGTTCCGTTACACAGTTGGTGATTGCAGCTGTGGTCATGCAGTAATTATCTGAGGAGTGGTTCGTGCAATACCGCCAGTTACCATACCTATCTTTAGAATCCAGATAATTTGATTTATAAGTATAGTTGTCATAACCCGGTGTTGTGCTCGTTCCGGCCAAGGTGCTACCGCGCGCTTGAATTGCCAGAGCAGACGACCCCAAGTTAACGCTGCTGTTATATGGAATAGCAGCGATCTTGGTGTAAAATTGCCCCTGTGTGGCAGGCATCACTTGATCGACGAATTTCGCGGCAGCAACTTTCAAGTCATAAATTGCAGAGTTGCCAGTTTTGGGGTTGATCGAGCCCATCGAGCCCGTATTATCGAGCACCAATGAGACTTCGAGGTTGATGCCAGCCTTTTTTACAACAGAAGTGGCGCTTACTGTCGTAGTTGGCAAGCCCGCTATTTTCATGAATGCGTTGTTCACAGGAATACTGGCAGTTGCGGTGATAGAGTCACCAACGCTGGTCACATTATACGTTGCCAGCGATGCCGTCCCGCCCTCAGTTGACGAATTAAAGTTGGCGTTAAAATAAGGCTTCGATTTTGCCGTGAGTGCGTCATTTGTGGTTTCAGTGAGGGATGCTGCATAAAGAGCTGCGGAATCGACCGAACTCTGCAGTTCAGTGTGGGTATTGCTGGCATTTTCGAAGTCTACAGCTGCACCCATGATCAAAATCATTGGCACTGTGGCCATGCCGACCACAATCGCCATGTTGCCACGCTCATTCGACATCAACCTCTTAAAGCCAGAGACGATTTTCGATTTCTTCATAGTCGCACGCATTGCCCGAGATTCCCTTTTTTGTATCAACGGGGAACTTGTCGCAAAACTTTCAACAACCCGTTGCGAGGATTGGTTGCTTTTTAATTACTCGCGTTTGAGTTGGCCTATATTTCTGACAGGCTTAACAATCACTTAACGCAAGGCACCCATTACATATTAGGATAATTCGGGCCTTCACCACCCTGCGGCACAACCCAAGTTATATTCTGCGACGGGTCTTTGATATCACAGGTTTTGCAATGCACGCAATTTTGGTGATTTATTTGGAAACGCGGCTCTTTTCCGTCTTCTTTCACCACTTCATACACGCCTGCCGGGCAATAGCGCTGGGCGGGCTCATCCCACATCGGCAGATTGGTGCCGATCGGAATCTTCGCATCCTTGAGTTTCAAATGCGCTGGCTCGTCTTCTTCATGTGCGGTAGCGGAAAAGGCCACATTGGTCAGGCGGTCGAAGCTTAAAATGCCATCTGGTTTTGGGTAGGAGATGAGTTTGCTTTCCGCTGCTGGCTTCAAAGTGGCCCAATCGGCTTTACCGTGTTTCCAAGTGCCGAAGCCGAAACCGAACAGGGTGTTGAGCCACATATCGAGTGCGCCAAGCGCTGCACCACCTGCGAGGCCAAGTTTTGACCACATGGGTTTTACATTCTTTACCATCTTTAAGTCTTGATAGACCCAAGAATTTTCATAGGCGGTTTGGTATTCTTCCAATGTATCACCGCTGCGGCCAGCTTGAATTGCAGCAACTGCGGCTTCCGCCGCCATCATACCTGTCTTCATGGCATTATGACTGCCTTTAATGCGGGGCACATTCACAAAGCCCGCAGAACAGCCAATTAACGCGCCACCGGGGAAGGGCAGTTTGGGCACCGATTGAAAGCCACCCTCAGTAATAGCCCGCGCGCCATAAGCCACGCGGCGGCCACCTTCGAGAACTTGTGCAATCAGCGGGTGATGCTTGAAGCGCTGGAATTCCATATAAGGATAGAGATGCGGGTTGGTGTAGTTGAGATGCACGACGAACCCAATCGACACCAGATTATCTTCCAAGTGATACATGAATGAACCGCCACCCGTCTTGGTGCCCAGCGGCCAACCCATTGTGTGGGTGACTTGGCCTTGCTTGTGGTTTTCGGGTTTCACTTCCCACAACTCTTTCATGCCCAAACCAAATTTCTGCGGTTCACGGCCTTCGGAGAGATTGTATTTGGCGATAATTTCTTTGGCCAGCGAACCGCGCACACCTTCAGCGATGAGCACATATTTGCCGGTGAGTTCCATGCCCGGCTGATAATCGGGCTTATGTGTGCCGTCCTTGGCAATGCCCATAACGCCAGCCACCACGCCGCGCACTGAGCCATCTTCACGGTATAGAACTTCAGACGCTGCAAAGCCCGGATAAATTTCAACGCCTAAGCTTTCAGCTTGCGTTGCCAGCCATCGACACACATTGCCAAGTGACACTGCATAATTACCATGATTGCTCATCAGCGGTGGCATGAGGAAATTAGGGAGACGCAAAGCACCAGAGGGGCCAAGCAGGAAAAAGCGATCTTCTTTGACCTCGGTAGTGAGGGGCGCTCCCTTTTCTTTCCAATCGGGGATCAACTCATTCAGAGCAATCGGATCAACCACAGCGCCCGATAATATATGTGCGCCGACTTCAGAGCCTTTTTCGAGAACGCAGACTGTTGTTTCAGGCGAGAGCTGTTTGACGCGAATGGCAGCAGACAGGCCCGCAGGGCCAGCCCCCACGATCACCACATCATATTCCATAGCTTCGCGCTGAATATCGCTCACAACTAATCTCCGTGATTTGCTTACCTATATATGGGTCTGTTATAGGCAGAGGGCTATGATTGACAAGCAGCCAGAATAGACATGCAAACGCAACCAAACGACATGACCCCGGAACAGGCCGCCGCAGCTTTGGCTTGGCTGGTAGAAATGGGGGCCGATGAGATTGTGGGCGAGGTTGCGATTGATCGGTTTGCGGCTTCAGTTGTGGTGGAAAAGCCTAAGGCGGCACCTCCTGTTGTTGCTGTGGCTGCACAACGCGTGGCCACGCTGCCAGACCAAGCCGCAGCTGATGCCGCAACACAGGCTGCATCCTGCAATTCGCTCGAAGCCTTATCGCAGGCGCTGAATTATTTTGAGGCTAATCCTTTGCGCAAAGGGGCCACGAAATTATCCTTCATCGAAGGCAATCTGCAATCATCGATTTTGGTTTTGTCAGACCGTCCGCGCAATGAAGAGGACAAATCTGGCCAAGTCGTTTCCGCCAAGGCCCGCGTTTTGCTGCAAGCCATGCTTGCTGCGATTGGTTTGAACATTGGTGATGGACCAGCGCCGCGCAATGTGATGCTGATGAATTTTATTCCGTGGCGGCCACCGGGCAATAGGCAACCGCTAGAAAATGAAATCGCTGCGTGTTTGCCATTTGCTGCACGCGCTATTGCACTGGCCGGGCCGAAATTGATTTTATCACTGGGCAGTTTGGGCGGACAATATTTGGGCGGCGGTGATGCATCAATCATTCGCCAGCGCGGCAAATGGTTGAGCGTTGGTGCAATTCCATTGCTGGCCACATTGCATCCCGATGAATTGCTCAAAGCACCCACGCAGAAAAAATTAGCATGGCGCGATTTGCAAAACTTCCGCGCAAAGATGAATGAGGTGGGTTTGTGAGTGAACGTGAATTTATCCCCGTTGGTATTGCCGTCATAACCATATCCGACACGCGTAGTGAAGCTGATGATAAATCCGGCCAGACATTGGTTGACCGCATTGGTGCTGAGGGCCACCGCTTGGCAGCGCGCGTGATTGTGAAAGATGACGTTCGCGCCATTCGTGCCTGTGTGCGCAAATTCGCCAAAGATAAAACTGTTGATGTGATCATCTCAACCGGTGGCACTGGACTGACAGGGCGCGATGTGACGATTGAAGCCATGCGGCCATTATTTGACAAAGAGATCGAAGGCTTTGGTGTTTTGTTTCACATGATGAGCTTCCAGAAAATTAAAACCTCAACCGTTCAATCACGCGCCACCGCTGGTGTAGTGAGCGGCAAATATGTGTTCTGCCTGCCAGGCTCCCCCGGCGCCTGCCGCGACGGCTGGGATGAAATTTTGAAACCGCAATTGGATTATCGGCATAAGCCCTGTAATTTCATCGAGATCATGCCAAGGTTGGATGAGCATCTAAAACGCAAGTAAAATTGTTCTTGAAAAGTTCCATCGTTCTTGCTACGTTCTTTTCATGCAAACTCTTATCAACATGCGCCCTTCCGTGGGCTTTGAATCGGGAGGTTTCACGTCGCTGCCGCAGCTTGAGCGTGGGCGCGGCGCGCGCAGCAATCCGGCGGGACGCTTTGAGACGCTGAGTGAGGAGCTGGTTGATGATGGCTGGGAGTCATTGGCTGAAATCCCGCGCCTGAAAACTGAGATTTTCACCGAGACTCCAAAAACCATTATTGCCCGCAATCAATCGCCCGATATTTCTTTTGATCGTTCGATTAATCCTTACCGGGGCTGCGAGCATGGCTGTGTTTATTGTTATGCGCGGCCTGCACATTCTTACATGGGGCTTTCGCCGGGGCTTGATTTTGAATCGAAGCTTTTCATTAAGCCGAACGCGGCGGCTCTTCTTCGGGGGGAATTAACCGCGACCAATTATGAACCACGCACCATTGCGCTGGGTTCAAATACCGATCCTTACCAGCCCATTGAGCGCACGTATAGAATCACGCGTTCGATCATCGAAGTGTTGAGTGAGTTCAAACACCCCTTCGGCATCGTCACCAAATCAGCATCCGTGTGCCGTGATATTGATTTGCTGAAACCCATGGCAAGCCAAGGCTTGGTGAAGGTGGCTTTATCGATCACTACGCTTGATCCCAAATTGGCAAGAGCCATGGAACCCCGCGCATCAACACCGGCCAAACGCTTGGCGGCCATTGAAGCTTTGTCCGCCGCTGGCATTCCCACCGTAGTGATGATCGGCCCCATCATCCCCGGCCTCAATGACCATGAAATCGAAGCCATTTTAAAAGCCGCCTATGCGGCGGGTGCACGCGAAGCTGGCTACACCATGTTGCGCTTGCCGTTTGAAGTGAAAGACATTTTCAAAGATTGGCTGTTCAAGGAATTCCCTGACCGTGCTGCAAAAGTTATGTCATTGGTCAAATCGGTGCGTGGCGGCAAAGAAAACGATCCGGAATTCGGCACCCGCATGACAGGCTCTGGGCCTTATGCTTGGACGATTGGGCGGCGGTTTCAATTAGCGGCGCAAAGGTTGGGTTTGAATGCGAAGCGGGTGAAATTAAGGACGGATTTGTTTGAACGGCCGGTTCAGGTGGGCGAGCAGTTGAGTTTGATTTGAGGAGAAAAACATTCCTCCCCTGCTTGAGGGGAGGACAGTCTGCGGCACGCAGACAGGAGGGGTTTGAGTATGGCAAATGAATTTGCAAGAATGCTTCGCAAAAATATGACCCCGCAGGAAGTTAAGCTTTGGTGCCAATTGCGGTATTTGAACAAGCAAGGTTTTCATTTCAGAAGGCAAGCGCCTCTTCAAAGCTATGTCGTCGATTTTCTGGAGAAAAAGCGGCATATCGTGATTGAGGTTGATGGTTCGCAGCACGGTTTTATGCGCACTGAAATCGCTGATAAGAAGCGCGATGGCACTTTGATCAATCGTGGATTTACCGTTCTTCGCTTTTGGAATGTTGATATTGATTATGCTATGGACGGGGTGATGATTAAGATTCTTGAACATTTACACAGCCCCCTCCTGTTCGCGTCCCGCGAACTGTCCTCCCCGGTAGTCGGGGAGGAATGAGGAAAGGCGTAACCATTCCTCCCCGACTACCGGGGAGGACAGTCTGCGCAGCAGACAGGAGGGGGCTG
>CAXTKN010000100.1:0-8995 GCA_964244805.1 uncultured Aestuariivirga sp. | reverse complement strand
AAGCATTCACAAACAATGATTCAGATTGCCCCAAATGAGATTGCCAATTGCCACCCCCAATTTTATCCGCAATCAAACGGTCTGCCGTCGCTGCATCTGGAATACGCAGCAATGCTTCGGCCAAACACATCAGCACAACACCTTCCTGCGATGACAACGAGTATTCCTGCATAAATGCGTCAATGCTGCCTTGCGCCTTGCGGTTGTTGCGAACGGTCAAGACCAGTTCTTTCGCAAGTGCTAAAACCTTTTGATCATTTCCCGAAGGGAGCTTTGCTTTCGCAGCAAGCGCGTGAACCAAAATGGTCTCATCAAGAAAAATACTCGTGTCTATTTTGGCGCGATCGATGGTATTTTGCATTTGAGACTCCTCAGCGATGTCTAAAAATAGCAAAGTTTTGAATTATTTTTCCGCTTCATTAATCGCACCAAACAGTGATATTCACTAATAAAGATCCTACAAATAGGTGTTTTCAATGAAAAATGAAGCTATCATGGAACATGTCGATAATGTCGATCTGCAAATCCTTCGTCATTTGCAAACCGATGGCCGAACCTCTGTCGTTGAACTTTCAAAACGCATCAACCTCTCCCCCACCCCCATAACCCAGCGCATCAAGAAGCTTGAACAAACCGGTGTGATCACGGGTTATCACGCGCGCGTCTCACCTAAAGCCCTAGGCCAAGCTTTGATGGTGTTTGTGACAGTAAAACTGCGCGGCACTGATGAAGCTACTTTGGAAAAGTTCAATGCTGCGGTAAAACCCGTCAAACAGATTCTCGAATGCCATATGGTGGGCGGAGGGTTTGATTATCTTTTAAAGCTTCGGGTGCGCGACATGAGCGAATATCGAGAAATATTAGGCGGCGTCATCAGCACATTGCCAATGATAGAAGGTACGCATTCTTATTTTGTGATGCAAGAAGTAAAAGAAAGCCAGGTTCTGCCAATCACCATAAATAAGGCCAAAAAGGCATGACCCCCAAAATAGTTCGGAACGTAACATCTCTGCGCCGCGAAACTGCGCGCTGGAGAACAGAAGGCCTAACCTATGCCATCGTCCCCACCATGGGCGCATTGCATGAAGGCCATCTTGATTTGGTGCGTGAAGGTTTTAAACGCGCTGACCGAGTGGTGGTTTCGATATTCGTGAACCCTAAACAATTTGGCGCGAAGGAAGACTTAAGTCGTTATCCGCGCGACGAAGAAGGCGACGTTGAAAAGCTAAATCAAGAAGGTGTACCCCTGATTTACGCACCGACATCAGACAGTATTTATCCGTTAGATTTTTCCACAACGATCCACGTTGAAGGCCCAGCCAAAGCTGGCCTTGAGGACAAATACCGCCCACATTTCTTTGATGGCGTTGCAACAATCGTAGCAAAGCTCTTTATCCAATCGGGTGCTCATTACGCCATGTTCGGCGAAAAAGATTATCAACAATTAATGGTCGTCACCCGCGCCGCCAAAGACCTAGACATCGCAACAGAAGTCGTCGGCATAACGACCAGACGTGAAGCGGACGGCCTGGCTATGTCATCGCGCAATCGCTATCTTTCCAAAACTGAACGCGGCCATGCCACTGCCATTCATAAAAACTTGCAGCAAGCCGCTGAAAAAATTCGCGGTGGCGTAAACCAGCAAACCGCAACCAGAGCTGCCTCGCGTTCGCTCACCACGCTGGGCTTCAAGGTTGATTATGTCACAGCGCGCAACGCTGATACCTTAGCCGTTCCTCAAAATGCAGACGAACCGCTACGCCTGCTCGCTGCCGCTTGGCTCGGCAAAACCCGGTTGATTGATAACATTGCGGTTTAAATCAAACCAAGCTCTACAAGCTCGCGCCGCATTTTATCTGGAAGGTCGCTGCCCTTTTCCCCTCGTGGCAAATCAATGGGTGAGTCTTCAGCTTTGAGATAGCGCCATCCTTGAAAGGCCCGCCTTGGCGTAGGGCGCACTTCAATAATTTGCGGCTTAAACAGAATGCGGCAGCGCTTGATACCGTCACCGCCAACAACTTCTTGCAAATCAGCAATCGGCTGACGACACAAAATCAACCCCCTAATGACCCAGTAAAGCGAACCACCAGGCAAAATCTCGTCCTTCCGCCGCGGAAACATGCGCGTCACATGATCACAATCTTCGTTGCTGTTCTTAGAAATTTTAACCCAAGAGTTCATTTCCTCAATTTCAGAAACGCCGACACAGAGTTTGATTAGATTTAGAGTCATGGCATAGTGGTATCCAGAGGAACTGATCCGTCACTATAGGCGCAACCTGCTATCAGGTGAACCAACTCAATTCAGTTTCCACAAGCTTTGAAAGGAAAATGATCATGTCCACTGTCGCCAAAATTATCGAACTCACCTCTTCATCTTCAAAAGGCATTGAAGACGCTGTTGAATCAGGCATTCGCCGCGCTGATTCAACTTTAGACAATATCGAAAGCGCATGGGTTCAAGATATCAAATGCGTTGTAAAAAATGGCAAAGTTGCTGAATGGCGCGTCAATATGAAAATTACGTTCTTGTTGAAATGAACTGTAGATCACCCCTGACTTTGAAGGAACCCTCAAAGTTCAGAAAAGTTGATCGAAAATATTAAGCCTAAGGGGATTTTGACTTTTCCAAGAAAAATCAAAATACTCAAGTTCACGCTCAAGTGAACGCAATCGCTCGATCTTGATTGGCTTAACGCGAATGATAACCCCATAAAAGTGGTGTGAGAACCTTAGCAACACTTAAGAAACCCGGCGACAGAATCAATTCGTTTCTGTCGGCCGCTGGCTATTTGGAAAATGAGCTACCCGTCCTTTACCGATATTTGGGCGATATCGCATTCGGTAGGCTCTCGAAAGATCTTGCAGTGGCAAATCCGGCAAAGGTCAATCTCGCTCTCGTGGGTGCGCTTACGCAATTTCTAAAACATCAACCTTCATTCCAACATAGCCCTGAAGTCTACGAGTTGGCCTGCCTCGAAATTGCAGCGAACCAAGCATTTCTTTCGCCTGAACTTCCAACCTTATGCGCAAAGCATTTCGAAGATATTGGCGTTCAAAATTTTCCAAAATTAAAAATCCAATTTGTTGAGTCCGCACAGCTCCTGACCTTTGAACAAAACACCACAAGCATTTGGGCGGCGATGAAATGTGAAGAACGCCCTCCCAAGCCACACCGACTTGATGAGCCACAAAAGGTTTTGGTTTGGAAACAACGCGGCTCACCACGATTTAGATTATTAGGAGCCGAAGAGGCGTCACTGTTCAACCAGTTTAAACAAAAGCTAAATGTGAAATCGGCTGCAAGACTTATGAGCGGCACAGAAAATCATGAACAGTCCATTGCCCGCACGCTTAATTATGTGCGCGGATGGGTCGATGCTGAACTTGTCGCCCGGCCCGTAACAGATTGATTGAAGTATTTTAAATCCACAGTTTTAAACTGAAACGTGCTGGCAGCCACTGTGCCAACATTGTGGCGAACCATAAGTTCCGTAAGGCGACGGCCATCAACTAATACAACTTTTTTTGAAACCGCCCGCACCAATGAATGCGCTGCAGGCGTAAACTCACCTGTCGTTACAAAAATACCTTTGACCGCATGTTGGGCGTCCAAACTGCCCACAAAGTCGCGCACTGCGGAAACGGCTACCGTGCTTCCAGGCTTCAATCGCTTTGCTTGAATATAAATCATGTCGAGACCTAATTCGTCCATGTGAATGATGCCGTCCACGCCACCATCGCCGCTGCGGCCCAATCTTCGCGACAAATCACGCCGCCTCCCGCCATATCCCAAGGCGAGAAGAACGTCGATCACCATCGTCTCAAAAAATTGATGGTGCTGAACATAAATATAGCCCAGCAATTCAGTGCAGAGCTGTTGCATCATCTGCCGATGCGCCTCAATCACCATATCATGGTAGGCGGGCTTTTCGATTTTTGGGACTGCTTGATTATTTCCCTTACGCTGAAGCTGAACATCCACCTCTGAATGCGACCCGCGCATCTGCGGCGACATCAACGAACTATATTCATCATCCATGGTAGGGGGCCCTCTATGATGCCACCATACCATCAAGCTCTTAAGTCAGCGTTTTCTGATGAAGGGCGATTTTAGCCAGTTATGGCAGAGTTTATTAGCACTTTAAGTTGCACCCTCCGACTTGCTGATAAAGCAAGAAACACCTTTTGATTTCAATGTGTTACATTCAGATTTCGCACCCATCTGATCATCAAATCCGGCCAGACGCACACGGTAGAATATACCTCTGGTTCCAAGGTCGGCTTTCACCACAACCGGGGATTTGTCTGCCAAGACCTTGAAACGTTTTTGCATATTTTTCCAGGTCGACCAAGCGGCATCCTCACTTGCAGCAGATGCAACTTGCACCCCCCAACCTGCAATCGGCGATGCCTGAGACTTTGGACTAGCCGCAGGCGTTACACTCCCCGTCTCAATTGAATCATCGGCAATTGCCGCAGCCGGGGCAATAACTGATGCCAAGACTTTTTTGCCCTTAATGCTTTTAGGAATTGCCGGCACTTCTGCAACGGCCACAATTTTTTCTTGCGATTCAACTGGTGCTAAATCAGCGCTTGCAGCTTGTTGTCCAACGTCTGGAAGACGATCTGTATAAAGTTTGCCAGTTTTACTTGCGACTGGTTCTTCAACTTGCGCAACGACAGCATCAGCTTGAGTAGCACCATCCGCAGTCAAGTTTGCCGGCGGCTCAACACCTTGTGGCAAGTCAGGCTTATGAATGATTGTAGAGCCCCCGACCGCAACAACTGCACCCGTTAGGATCGGATCAACCGCGTTACCAACTTCAGGCACGGCGCCATCAGCGTTCGATGACTGTTGACCAAGACTGGCCAACTTTTCTTGCGCTGGCACAAATTGAGCATCAGCCATCACAGCAGAGTTCAACATTTGTCTCATATCATTTGGGCGATTGAGAAGCTCATAAGTTTGGGCTTCGCCAAAGTAAACCCGCGCTGGCTCAGGATGGCCAAACTTCAGGGCACGCTCATAATCTGAAAGCGCAAAAAGATATTGGCCACTTTCACGCAATGCATTGGCACGGCTCAAAAATGCATGAGCAAAACTGGGATTCAACATCAAGGCGCTGGTAAAATCTTCAATCGCAAGCGGGGCATAACCCTGCTTTTGCTGCGATAAGCCACGATTATACAGCGCCGTTGCGCGAAGTTCAGCCGACATGGCATCAAGGGTGAGTGCAGCCGAATAATCATCAACGGCTTTGGCACTTTGCCCCTGCTGCTGATAAGCTAGCGCACGATTGAGCAGCGCGTTTGCCAGAACCTCAGGCTCAAGCCCGCGAGATTCAATGGCGAAAGAATAAAGCGAAATCGCCTTTGCGCTATCTCCACTAGTCAGCGCCTGATAGGCCTGTGTGGTGACAGGGTTTGTGGTGGCGAGTGCCGAGCCGATATTTGCGCCTAACGCTACAAGATACACGGAACTAACAAACGCTAATGCTACGCTACGAACTTTCATAGCGACAAGTCATAAAGCGTTAGGGTTAAAACTCCGTTGCCGAATGGGGCATTTAAACCTAACGACTAGTTAAAACTTGTGCCAAATCCGTGCATTATGTTTCACGCATCGCGTGCGAGAACTGATCGACCAAGGGCTTCACCAAATAAGAGAATGGTGAGCGTGATTCCGTTTGAATAAAAGCCTCGGCGGACATACCGGGTTTCAACTTGTTATCGCCAAGCTTTTCCAATTCTTTCGCCGAAATGATAAGCCTGACGGCATAAAAAGGCGGCGTCTGTGCATCGGTACGTGTTGTATCCGCGGCAACTTGGCTCACTTCACCAGAAATTTCCGGTGTCACGCGCGAGTTGAATGAATTAAAACGAATCTTGGCAGGTTGCCCCACATGAACATGACTGATGTCATTGGGAGAAATCTGAGCCTGCAAAACCAGATCGTCGCCTTCGGGCACAATCATCATAAGCGTTTCGCCGGGTGCCACGACACCCCCTTCGGTATGGATGTTAAGCTGAAATATAGTGCCCGTAATTGGCGCTTTAATCGTGGTATGAGCCATACGCCCTTCCATCGCCACATGACGCCCCTGAAGCTCCGAAATCTTAGCATCGGCATCGCGCAGTTCGCTGAGCGACTCGTTGCGCAGATCTTCTTCCACTTGAATGATCTTTAACTTGGTCTCGCCAATGCGGGCTTCGGCTGCTGCCCTGCTGGCGAGAAGTTGCCCCTGCTCGCCGTCAATACGCGCCGTTTCCCGGTCCATGGCCATCACGCGGCTATTGGGAACAAGCCCCTGCGCTTGCAACTTGCGCAAACCATCAGCCTCAGACTTGATCAGTTTGAGCTGTCGCTTACCAGAATCGAGCTGTGCGTCTAAACCGCCAATCTGATCGTTTAACTGGCCGATTTGCTCGTTTAACTGCGCCTTCTTACCTGCTGCTCCATCTTCAATCGATGTGAGTAAACGCTTTTGACCTTTGATAATTTCTGCAACTGATGGCTCGTTTTCGCGACTGGCAACCGATGTCGGCAATGTCAGATCAGATAGGCCATCACGCTGTGCTTCAAGGCGCGATTTCTTGACGAGAAGCTCCTGCAATTGCCCATCAACAATGCCGAGTTCTGCTTTGGTTTCCGTAGGATCAAGCAAAACCAAATCTTGCCCCGCTTGAACCAACTCACCATCTTTGACCAAAATGCGCGAAATATTACCGCCCTCACGGTGCTGCACTTTCTTTGAATAGCTCTCAGCAATGATCGTTGCTGGCGCAATAACGGCTCCACTAATATCAGCCAGCGCAGTCCAAGCACCAAAAATACCAAGCATGACAAATATGCTGCCAAAGCCAAAAATCTGCGTGCGCCGCAAAGACTTGTTGGTGTTAATCGGCTTCATCTGTTTAGTTCCTCTTGCTCGGTTCTGTAATCTGATAACTACCGGGTGCCGCAGTAATCGTCTGAGGTTGTGGCTTTTGTTGGCCCATGTTTGGATTGGGTTGACCGCCTTGCGGAGGCCCCATTACTTTTTTCATAATTTCATCGCGCGTGCCAATGGCTGCCATTGTGCCATTGGTTAAAACCAACAAACCATCCATGGCTTGAAGTGCACTCGGCCTATGCGCCACAACAACAACAGCGGCACCGCGCTTCATACTTGCACGAATGGCGCGGTCTAGGGCCACTTCGCCGTCAGCGTCCAAATTTGAATTTGGTTCATCCATCACAAACAAAACGGGGTCACCAAACAGTGCGCGCGCTAAAGCCACGCGCTGCTTTTGCCCAGCAGAAAGCCTGCTCCCGCCTTCGTTCAAAGGCGTGTCGTAACCATTTGGCAACCGCATGATAAAATCATGGATATTGGCAAGCGTAGCCGCTTCAACAATTTTTGCTGGATCAGGCGAATCCGAAAACCGCGAAATATTTTGCGCCACTGTGCCATCAAAAATTTGAATATCTTGTGGCAAATACCCAATCAGTTTTCCCCGTTCATCATCGTCACGCTGATCAGGTGTAGCCCCGTCAAGGCGCACCGACCCACGCGTCACTTGAACCAAACCAACAATGGCCCGCGCCAAGGTCGATTTTCCGGCCCCAGTTGGCCCGATAATACCGAGGCCTTGACCGGGCGACACTTTAAAGCTGATGCCTTGCAAAATCGGCTTATCCGAATTTGGCAACATGATCAGAAGATTATCAACCTCAAGAACACCCTTGGGATCAGGCAACTTCATGCGTTCAGGATCAGGCGGCACCGCATCCAAAACCCGGTTCAAGCGTTCATAAGCCTTGCGGAAACTTAAAAACTGTTGCCACGTGCCAACCGCCTGTTCGATAGGTGCCAAGGCCCGCCCCATGATAATGGAAGACGCAATAATCGAACCACCAGATATCTCATGTTTAATGGCAAGATATGCACCCATAGCCAGCATGCCAGACTGGGTGACCATCCGAAACACTTTGCTGAGCATGGTGTAACGTGCGCCAGAATCATTGGCGCGGGTTTGAAAATCCAAAGCTTCATGCTGCACTTTGGTCCATTGCTTGCGCATGGCACCTTTCATGCCCAATGAATGTAGAGCTTCGGCGTTGCGCCGCGCTTCTTCAGTCATTAAGTTGGCCTTGCTCATGGTGACGTTGGCTTGTGCCATGGGCCCGCGCGTTGCCCGTTCGGTCATTATGGCAAGTACAAAAATGATTGCTGCAGAAACCAGCGCAACAACGCCCAACATCCAATGCAGCAAAAAACAAACCAACAGAAAAATCGGAACGAACGGCATATCCATAAATGCAACTGGCCCCTGCCCGCCCAGAAACTGGCGAATAGTGCCGAGATCTTGAACTGGCTGACCGCCCGTATTATTTTGTTTTCTGAGAGCCAAAAATGCCACGGCATCAAAAACCCGGTGACGCAAGGTTTCCTCAATGCGCCTGCCCAAGCGCACCAAAATGCGCGAGCGCACAAAGTCAAGAACGCCGTAATAAATGTAGAGAATGAAGACGATAAGCGACAACGCAACAAGTGTGGGAACACTGCTCGACGGAATGACGCGGTCATAGACTTGCAACATGAAAAGCGAACCGGTGAGCATCAAAATATTGATGATCCAACTGAAAAACAATGCAGAACCGAACGCACCCCGGCTTGCCCTGATCACGGCCATGATTTCGCCGCGAGGCCTTTGTTGCTGTTGCATCGACATTACTTTTTGCCCTAACTTTTCACCGGCCGCATTTAGCCAACAATTACCCCAAACGCCATATAGCCTTAAACCACGTATAGACCGAGTTAATAATGCTGTAAATTTGTGACTGATGTCGTGGTTGGGAAACACCATGACGTTAGCAGATTGACATCCCACCCCATCACCTGCCAGAACACATGTGTTCGGTGCCCATAAGCAGACGCTAAAGGGCCTAACAGGGAATACGGTGAGGACGACCCAAAAGGGGCCAAAACCGTGACTGCCCCCGCAACTGT
>CAXTKN010000099.1:2622-9006 GCA_964244805.1 uncultured Aestuariivirga sp. | reverse complement strand
TCCCGTTTCTGCATTTTGCGGTGACGCGGAAATTGGAACTCCGGTTGGTGCCACGTTTGATGATTCTATTTGTGCTTGGCGGCCTCCAAGGTGCGCTTGGTTGGTATATGGTGGCCTCTGGGTTGGTAAACCGCGTGGATGTCAGTCAATATCGGTTAGCCGCCCATTTGACACTTGCGTGCGCATTGTTTGCTGCAATCATCTGGACGATTTCAAGTCTAAATTGGCGACACAAATTTCCACGCAATTTCGATGCATGGGTAGCACTCATTTTGTTTTTGCTGGTGCTTCTGCAGATTGCAGCGGGTGGGTTTGTAGCTGGGTTGGACGCAGGGCAGGGTTATAACACTTGGCCGCTTATGGACGGGAAATATATTCCCGATGGCTTAAGTGCGATGCAACCTGTGTGGCGGAACTTGTTTGAAAACGCACTCACCGTACAGTTTGATCACCGCTTACTGGCTTACACAATTTTTATAATCGCCGTGCTCCACGCCGTCAAAACGGTTTCATTAACTTCAATGGTGCTTGCCTACTTTGTTTTTGTTCAAGCAGGCCTCGGGATTATGACTTTACTCATGCATGTTCCATTGGGATTTGCCTTAGGCCACCAAGCAACGGCCATGTTTGTTTTGGCCGCCGCTGTTTGGAATTTACATAAGAAAACAATCGATCAAGCTTTAGCTCCCGCTCAAGCCATCGCTTGATCAATATCGGCAATAATATCATCGGCATCTTCAATGCCGATTGAAAGCCGAACCACATCTGGTCCAGCACCTGCTTTGACCAACTGGTCAGGTGAAAGCTGGCTATGTGTTGTTGAGGCTGGGTGAATGATGAGCGAGCGCGTGTCCCCCACATTGGCAAGATGCGATAACATCTTCACCGAAGACACCATTTTCACACCAGCGTCAAACCCACCTTTCAAGCCGAAAGTGAAAACCGCACCGGCACCCTTTGGTGCATATTTTTTCTGCAATGCATTGTGTTTGTCAGATGGCAAGCCAGCGTAATTCACCCATGCCACGTTCTTGTGTGTCGAAAGCCATGTGGCCACTTTGAGTGCATTGTCGCAATGCCGCTGCATACGTAAGCCTAATGTCTCCATTCCTGTTAAAATCAGGAAAGAATTGAGTGGCGCAATCGAAGGCCCCAAATCGCGAAGGCCCAATACACGGCAGGCAATCGCAAAAGCAATGCCACCAAATGTTTCGTGAAGCTTCATGCCGTGATAGCTTTCATTTGGCTCTGATAGCAGCGGATATTTTCCACTCTTTGACCAATCAAAATTTCCACCATCGACAATCACACCACCCATAGAGTTACCATGCCCACCCATGAATTTGGTGAGCGAATGCACTACGATGTTTGCCCCATGCTTGAATGGCTGGCAAAGATATGGTGTAGCTAATGTATTGTCCACGATCAGCGGAATGCCGGCTTTCTGTGCAACTTTGGCAATTGCCTCCAAGTCGGTCACACGGCCACCGGGGTTGGCGATTGACTCAACAAAAATCGCCTTGGTTTTTGGTGATATTGCTTTTTCGAATGACGAAATATCATCAGCATCAGCCCAAACCACATGCCAACCAAATGACTTGAAGGATTGGCTAAATTGGTTAATCGAACCGCCGTAGAGCTGACGAGCTGCAACAAACTCATCACCCGGCTGCATCATTGTGTGGAATACAATGAGTTGCGCGGCGTGGCCGGAAGCCACAGCCAGCGCAGCTGTGCCACCTTCAAGGGCTGCAACTTTTCCTTCAAGTACCGACTGCGTTGGATTCATGATCCGCGTGTAGATGTTTCCGAACGCGCGCAATGCAAACAAGTCGGAAGCATGTTGCACATCGTTAAAAACAAAAGCTGTTGTTTGATAAATAGGCGTTATGCGTGCACCCGTGGCGGAGTCTGGTGCGCCACCAGCGTGAATGGCAAGGGTATCAAATCCGGGGTTTTTGTCGGCCATGGCCAGCTCCTGTTATGTTTGAGGAGCAAAGTCTAACCTTGTATTTCTAATCCGGCAAGCGCCTCAGTGAGGCGACATGCGGTTCAATAATTTGTCTTTGTCCCAAAACTGGTGTTTCAGCGCGGCAACAACGTGAAGTATGATCAAAACTTCCGCTGCTTTGCTTGAAAGGCTATGCAAATTCCGGCCCATTCCACCGAGATCTGGCAGGCCCGGAACCGGGGCAATGCCAAATAGAGTTGTTCCGCTCAAAATAACTTCTTTTGGCAATTGATGAGTGAATGCCATAAGTCCTGTCAACGGCAACCCAATCATCAAGACGTAAAACAACCAATGCGTAACGTGTGAAACAGTCACTTCCCAAGCTCTCATCGTGGAAGGAAGAGCAGGGGGAGGGTTCATCAGGCGCCATCCGAGCCGCGCCAATGACAAAATCAAAACTGAAATTCCGATCGAAGCGTGAAGCGAGGGATAAAACGTGTCTGTGGGACGGCGAATAAGATCTTCGCCAAACAAAATCATATAAATCATCAACACCGCAATCAACCAATGAAGTGTGATTGCTACAGTCGAATAGCGCGAAGATGAAACTGACATATGAACTCCTGTTATTCAATTGACGATGTGTTTCGGAAATTCCGTCGCGTCAATTGCGTGGCGCTATTCCCAAACTTTGCATGCGTCCATTAGCATTCACCACCTGACGTTTTGATGATATTATCCCAGAATTGCCGCCGACCCATGCCCATTCACCAGATATCTTTCCAAATTCCATTTTGGGGCAGCGATCCATAACCACTTTCAAGCCGCGTGCTTCAGCCAGAGCAGCGGCTGCATCATTGTGCACACCCAGTTGCATCCAGATAACTTTCGGTAAAACATCCAAAACCAATGCTTCCTGCGTTATCTGCAATGCCGCTTCTGAGTTCCGAAAGATATCGACCATGTCGATAGCCACGGGAACATCAGCGAGGCTAGCATAAACCATTCGCCCCGAAATTTCTTTTCCCGCCAAGCCAGGATTTATTGGGAAAACTTGGTAACCCTTCTCCAATAGATAGTTCAGAACAAAAAACGAAGGACGCACTTCATTGTTTGATGCGCCGACCAATCCGATTGTCTTAACATCGCGAAGAATATCGGTGATGTATTCAACTGGATAGTGGTCGTGGTTCATGACGAAGGCCAAATTGGTTTACGCTTTTCCAAAACAGCACCAACACCTTCACGTGCCGATTCTTGCAAGAAATTTTCAACCATTACTTGACTGCAATGCGCATAAGCCTCGCGTAGACCGAGTCCCAATTGCGCATCAAATGCAGGCTTTCCAATGCCGATTGCATTTTGGGATTTGGTTGATATTCTGTTGGCAATCTCTGTAACATGCTCATGCAATTTCTCAGCTTCAACAACGCCATTCACCAAGCCAAAGCGCAACGCATGCGCCGCATCATATATCTCACCCGTCAACAACATTTCGCGTGCATGACGTGGCCCAATGGCGCGCGATAAAGCAACCATGGGCGTTGAACAAAACAAACCGATATTCACACCCGGCGTACAAAAATGTGCATTTGCGCTGGCATAAGCAAAATCGCATGAAGCCACCAATTGACAACCGGCAGCACTGGCCAATCCTTGAACCTCAGCAATTGTGACGCATCGATGTTGTGCGATTGCAGTCATCACCTTTGCACACCGACCAAAAATTTCAGTGAAATATTTGGCACCCTGATCAGCATCAGCGCGGTGCGCAGTAAGCTCTTTCAGATTATGACCAGCCGAGAACACAACACCATCGGCATTGATGATGATGACATTTATTGAATGATCATCTTCTGCGTTCTTGAGCTGTTGGCCAAGTGCGCCCAACATCGCTTCAGACATACTATTGCGGGTGGAATTGTCGTTCAAAGTCAAACGCAAGACCGCACCATCACGAGTGACTTTTAGAACGACGCTCATTCTTCAGTAGATTCGAGCTGTTTTATTTTTTCGGAATAGCTCACGTCTTTGATCAAATCTTCTGTGATCTTTCGATTGTTGTCTGAGGGGATAGAAGCTTTCAGGTTGCTTATCTTGCGATCCTTCAAGTCTTGCGCAATAGAATTATCACTTTTTACGTCTTCAATTTGTTGAAGAGTGTCGGCAGTCAGATCATTGGCAACATTGGTGTATGCTAAACTTAGCGTCGTAATCGCCAAATTCCAATCGTCGACACTTTTGAAACCAAATCCTTTGACATCAGTTTCAAATTCTTTGCCGCGCGGATCTTTGTCAACAAACTCTTGAAGGTCTTGGTAGCCTGCGGAAGAATCCCTATATTTGTCTTGAACCAAAACATAAGCATCCAGCGCTTTGCGAGCTAAATCGGGGGTCAGTTCCTCAACTTCGATAGGCGCGTTATCCCCAATGCCTATATCTCCTTCCATATCTGCAGCGCTTGGGTCATCCACATTTGGATCAGGCACCACTTGGTCTCCAGCGGCAGGCGCTTGTGGATCCGTTGTGCCCGGTACTGGTGGTGAAACTGGTGCCGGAGCTACAACAGGAGGGGCGGCAGGTGGTGGTACGACTGGTTTAACATCCACTGGCGGTGTTACTGGCGCCGGAA
The DNA here is from genome assembly GCA_964244805.1 of uncultured Aestuariivirga sp. Classification (GTDB taxonomy): domain Bacteria; phylum Pseudomonadota; class Alphaproteobacteria; order Rhizobiales; family Aestuariivirgaceae; genus Aestuariivirga. The sequence continues at coordinate 4,423 of CAXTKN010000099.1, read as the reverse complement.
CAATCGGTTTGACAACGACGGGTGGTGCCGCGACAGGAGGGGTAGGCTGCGTCGTGGTTGTTTGCGCAACTGCCAATTGAGGCATTGTGAAAAAGATCGAAAGACCAATTGGCATTAACATCCGCAACATTAATTTCATCGAACCACCTCAATGCGAGTAATTTACGCCAGCAGATTTAATTCAGCTAGCAAAAACTGTATCTTGGCATAAATTGGTGAAATCAGCCATTCTAGCCGGGTAATATGTTACCTTTCAAAAAATACTCAATAAATCCATATCTCTTATTGACATAAGCGCATTCAATTGGCTATCAGCCGCCCACATCGCGCTTTCACTCGGAGGCGCGTTTTATTTAACACGAATTCAGAGAACAAGCTCATGAAGACTTATTCGGTCAAAGCGTCCGAAATTCAGAAGCAGTGGATGCTGATTGATGCTGAAGGCCTCGTTGTTGGCCGTCTTGCTGCAATCATTGCAAACCGTCTGCGTGGCAAACATAAGCCAACTTTCACACCACACATGGATTGCGGTGACAACATCATCGTCATCAACTGCGAAAAAATCGCCTTCACCGGCAAGAAACGCCAAGACAAGACCTATTATTGGCACACTGGCTTTGCCGGCGGTATCAAGGAACGCAACGCCCACCAATTCTTGGACGGGAAGCGTCCTGAACGTATTTTGGAATTGGCCGTACAGCGCATGTTGCCTGGTGCTTCATTGAAGCGCCAGCAAATGACGAATTTGCGCATTTATAAGGGTGCAACGCATCCGCATGAAGCCCAAAACCCTGTCGTGCTTGATATCAAAGCAATGAACCCTAAAAACGTAGTGAGAGGCTAAATCATGGCTGAAACAAAAACACTCGCTGACTTGGGTTCAGCAATGGGCATGGCCCCAGCTGCTGCTGGTGGCGTTGCTGCTGCACCATTGGCGCCAGTCCAACCAAAGATCGATGCGAAGGGCCGTTCATACGCAACGGGCCGCCGTAAAAATGCAATTGCTCGCGTTTGGATCAAGCGCGGCAAGGGCAAGATCACTGTAAATGGCAAGCCAATCGAAACGTATTTCGCGCGCCCGGTTTTGCGCATGCTTTTGGCCCAGCCAATGCATGCTGTGAACCGTTTCTCGGAAATGGATGTTGATTGCACTGTGGTCGGCGGCGGTCTTTCTGGCCAAGCTGGTGCTGTTCGTCACGGCATTGCGCGCGCCCTTGTAAACTTCGAACCAGGTCTTCGCCCCGTGTTGAAGAAGGGTTCCTTCCTTACACGTGACAGCCGTGCTGTTGAACGTAAGAAGTATGGCCGTGCAAAAGCCCGCGCCCGCTTCCAGTTCTCGAAGCGCTAATTCGAAATACATTCTGGAAAAGGCCGCTCAACAGGGCGGCCTTTTTTTCGTAAGGACGAACCGCAATGGCCACTACTGAATTTGAAATCTTCCTCGTGGCCACGCCCGGCCTTGAGGCAGAACTATGTGCGGAGGCGAAGGCGCTCCAATTCAAAGAGACTAAAATAATCGTCGGTGGTGTAAGCATTAAGGGCAACTGGCCCGACGTCTGGCGAGCCAATCTGCAAATCCGTGGCTGTTCGCGCGTGCTGGCACGTATCGGTTCATTCCACGTCGGTCACTTGGCGCAGCTCGATAAATTAGCCCACGCCTTTGCCTGGAAGAAATTTTTACGCCACGACGTTCCAGTCTCGGTTGAGGCCACATGCAAGAAATCAAAAATCTATCACAGTGGTGCGGCAGCTCAGCGCATGGAAAAAGCAATTCAAGATGTGGTAGGAACGACCATCGAAA
>CAXTKN010000099.1:0-2522 GCA_964244805.1 uncultured Aestuariivirga sp. | reverse complement strand
CGCGGCCACAAAGAAGCTGTGGCCAAAGCCCCGATGCGCGAGACACTTGCAAGTCTCATGCTGCGCCGTTGTGGTTATGATGGCCATGAAACTGTGGTCGATCCGATGTGTGGCTCAGGCACATTTGTGATTGAAGCCGCCGAAATTGCCAAGGGTTTGATGCCCGGCAGATCGCGCAGTTTTGCTTTTGAGCAGTTGAAATCATTTGATGCAGAACAATGGGCGAAATTGCAAAACGCAGGGCAGGGGCATGACACCCCACATAAATTCTTTGGCAGTGACCGAGACCTTGGCGCGATCAAAGCCGCAACGGCTAATGCTGAACGCGCAGGTGTGGCAGACGTCACTAAATTCGCCCAAAAGCCAATCAGCGATCTCGTGCCACTAAGTGGAGCACCGGGTCTGGTGATCGTCAACCCACCCTACGGCACGCGCATTGGTGATAAAAAGCCACTCTTTACGCTTTATGAAGCGCTCGGCAAAACCCTGCTCAAGCGATTTTCCGGCTGGCGCGTTGGCATCATCACCAGCGACTCGTCGCTCGCCAAAGCCACAGGCCTGCCCTTTATCACACTTGGTCCCACGATTTTGCATGGGGGCTTAAGCGTTAATCTCTATCAGACTGAAAAATTGCCCTAAATCTGTTTGCTGAACCGGGACGTTAGAATCAATAATGTTCACTCTCCAAACCATCCGCTTCGTCATGCGCCTGATTTTAGCGGCTTTCTATTTGGCGGCTGGTATTTTGCATTTAAAATCGCCAGCGGGCTTTATCAGCATCGTTCCCAGCTTTGTTCCATGGCCCGCCGAGACCGTCTGGTTAACAGGTGTTTGCGAAATTGCGGGTGCAATCGGCCTTATGGTTCCTAAACTGCAAAAAGCAGCTGGAATTGGCTTGGCGCTTTATGCAATCTGCGTTTTCCCCGCCAACATCAATCACGCTTTGAACCATATTGATGTTGGTGCGTTACCAAACTCATGGTGGTATCATGGCCCCAGATTTGTGCTGCAACCCATTTTAGTGTGGTGGGCACTGTTTTGCACGGGAACGATAACCTGGCCAGCAAAACAACATAGTTTGAAGTCATGATGGCAGTTCCTATATTGCAAGAATGTACAGCAGCAGGAATTTTAATATGAAAACCTATTCGGTAATCTTGGCAGCAACACTACTATTGGCATTGCCAGTCGCTTCTCAAGCCCAAGTGGACAACTCGAACTCCAGTGAAACGGCCTCGGCAATCCTGTCAGCCGGTTCGACTTCTGCAAAAATCCGGAGCCTGAAATCAGTGCCCAGCGTGGGCGTCGTTCGGGTGCAATTCGGTTTTGCGCCACGCCTCAGCAATGATGGCGAAAACGTATCAACTCTCCTGCTATCTGCTGAACGAAATAGCGCAGGCATCGCCAAATTACGCGCCGCCTTGGCAGGTAACCCCGTCACAAGGCACGCCTTGGAACAACATGGCGTTTCCCTTAACCGCGTCATTGGTGCTAATGTAAGCACAAATGGATCATTGCGGCTCTTTGTGAAATAGCTGAATTATTTAGTCGTTTAGTCAATACGCTAACGATCTTTTTACCGTCCCTCTGCACACCGAATTAAAGAATTTCTGGCATTGTTGGTTCCATACAGGGGCAATAAATGCGTTTTGGCTTTAGATTCACTGCTGGTATGGGGGCGTTATTGTTGGCGTCTGCGATTGCGCAAAACGCATACGCGGCAAGCAAATCCATCGCTTTAACCACCAGTGTTACAATCACCCAAGCCTGTGCAATCACTGTTTCCAGCATGAACTTCGGCAATATCACTGCGGTCACTGGAACCGAAGTCACCACATCGACAGCAAAAGTCACGTGTTCCGCCGGAACCGCTTATTCTGTGTCCTTCAGGCCGGGCGCCGTGCAAACATCCGGTACGGGAAATTTGACAGGGCCGGGCGGCACTATTCAAGTTTTTGTAAGCCTTGGAACCAGTGCCGGAACCAGCACCGGAACGCATATTTTAAATGGCAAACTCACCGCCAGCCCCATCACCACGACGGGCCTTTATCAGCAGAACTTTCTGATTTACGTGAATTACTAAAATTAGCTTCGGCTATTCAATATTGCAAAACCTGAGCTTCACTCTGACATGTCCACTTCGTCATCGCTGCCGTCGCAATGCTGCGGGCTTTTTCATTGCCCGCCACTTCGCCAACGATGCACGACATGCCATTATCCAATAAGCGGAACACGAACAGCCGCCCAACAATCGGGGGCTCGGTCTGATATGCAAATCTGGCAATCACAACCTTGGGAACAAATTTGCCCTTAGTCTTTTCCCCACCCCAAACAATGGGCCAATTGCCGCGCGAAGCATCCATGTTGCTCAGAGCAAGATGCGGCAACCTGCCAAAACCGACACTCACTCGAACCCCTTCATGATACTCGATCCAAGTTGACGCGCCGGGAAATGAGAAGCACTTCCGCTTGATATAATCCTCGCCCTTATCAACATCACCAGAAGCCAATTCCACGCATTT
>CAXTKN010000098.1:0-9119 GCA_964244805.1 uncultured Aestuariivirga sp. | reverse complement strand
CGACAATTTTGTTTTCTAGTTTGTCGTTATTATCGTGGTGTGCTAATCCTTGTCAAGGGTGACAAACTCGTGTCTTTATCGATTACGCTCTACAATGAGAAAATCACCCCAACTATGTGCAAGAAATAGCAGCGATGGATGCAGAAAAAATAATGGATGAAAAGTCAGAAACAACAGAATCCGCAGTGATTTCACTGGTCAATGCACTGCGTGAAGCAATCATTTTTGGCCGGTACCGCCCCCGAGAACGCCTTGTTGAAGAGGAACTGACCGAACGTTACGGTGCTACTCGCCATAGCCTCAGAAGCGCATTCGCTGAACTTTCGCATATGGGGCTTGTTGAGAGGCGCCCCCACAAAGGTGTCGTCATTCGAGATTTCTCGATCCAAGAGCTGGAAGAGCTCTATGATATGAGGATCATCCTTCAGTCCGAGGCGGCAAGGCGCATCCCGCTTCCAGCCAATTCGGACTTTATTTCCGAGCTACGGCGCATAAACGCTGGATATCTTGCAGCGTTAGAAAACGGCGATAAAGAAGAATCGTCGCGCATTAATACAGCCTTCCACGAAACCCTTTTTGGGGCTTGTGGCAATCGCTTTCTGTCTGACGCCATCAATCAATTCTGGCTGCGGACGACGCCAATTCACTGGTATGTCCTTGGAAACTCAAATCACCTCAGAAACTCGCATCGCGATCATGCTGAAATGATCGATGCTTTGGCAGCCGGAGATCAGGCGAAATTGGTGGATGTTTGCCGAACCCACATCCTCCCTGCATTGGAGGCCTATCGTCGAGTTCACGGTGATGGACGCAACTGATAAGGTTAATGCGTTTTGCGCCTTTTAGTTAGATATCGAGCACACCACGCTGTAGGTCTTCTAGCCGCTCCTTTATCCGAACGAGGAAGGTTATGGCGTCTTTGCCATCAACAATCCGATGATCATAGGACAACGTCATGTACATCATTGGCTTCACGACAATAGAACCATCAACAGCCATAGGTCTTTCCTGCAGTTTGTGCAGAGACAGAGTCGCAGATTGTGAAGCGTTTAATATAGACATCGAAAAAAGCGGGCCCTCGCCGTAAGAATTCAAGATTGTGAAGGTACCCCCTGACAAATCGTGAAGGTTTAAGCCGCCAGCCCGAGCCGCTTTTTCAAATCCGGCAATTGACGTCGCAATAGCGGCCAGCGAAAGCCGATCCGCGCCACGAATGACTGGCACTACAAACCCCATCTCTGTAGAGGTTGCAACGCCGATATTTGAATAATGTCGATAAACGATGTCATCACCTTCAATCACCGCATTGATGGCTGGAACATCCTTTAAGGCCTGCGCCGCCGCCTTCACGAAAAAACTGATAAGACCAAGTATAATGCCATGACTTTCTTCAAACCTTTTGCCGTGAAGTTTGATGGCCGCCAATACTGGCGACATATCAACTTCGTTGAAGGTCGTAAGAATTGCTGAAGTGTCCTGAGCTTCTTTCATCTGCTTGGCGAGTTTCATCCGCAAAGGTGACATCGGAACGCGCGCCTCTTTGTGACTTTCCGAATGAGTCTCTCTCTTCGCGTTCGTAGAAGGTAGCACTGCAATAGTTTGGACCGAACTTGGCTTCACTTCATCTTGTTGTTGACCAAAATTCACAACGGCATTTTGAATGGCGGATGGAGCAACACTTTCTTGGCTAGCAGGAGGCAGTCTGTAGAGCTGCTTGTGACCATCCAGCTGCTTAGAAGTATCGATCACCCCGATAGTCGCGCCAACACCGACAGCCTGCCCTTCAGCTATTGCCCTGTTCACCAACACCCCGTTCACGGGTGCTGGAACCTCCACGGTAACCTTATCTGTCTCGAGTTCAACAACCGCCTCATCGACAGAAACATGATCGCCGACCCTCTTGAGCCATTTTGAAACCGTAGCCTCAACGACGCTTTCTCCTAGATGCGGAACCAAGATTTCGATCATGGAACTTATCGCGCGTGGGATTTGTCGCGAAGAGTCGAGATCGCAAGCAGAACCACCAGGCCAAAAATGATGATGCGAACAGCAGGTGGCAAGGTTGTGCCAGCAAGCAGAATTTGCAGAGCAACGAGGAGGAACACGCCGCCAAGCATCCCGATATATTTACCGCGACCCCCAGTAATAAGTGTCCCGCCAACCACAACGACAGCGATGGATGGAAGGAGATATTGATCCCCCATCCCCAAGATCGCGCGTCCCGAGAAGCCCGCCAGTAATATTCCAACGAGTGCTGAGCAAAAGCCGCTCAATGCATAGACCGCGAGAACTGTCGATCCTACATTCACACCAGAGAGATGCGCCACGCGGGGGTTGTTGCCTACAGCATAGACCCTACGCCCGAAGTTTGTTTTACCAAGCAAGAACAGGCCTCCCACTGCAAATGCCACCACGAAAAAGACCACAGGCGCAATGCCCAGTGAATCTACTGCCATGAACAACTTCAACCGTTCAGGCGCGAAGCCTGTAGGAGTTCCTCCCGTGGTGAGAAGTGTCACACCTTGCAACATGCCATTCATGGCAAGTGTCACAACAATTGCTGGGAGTCTGAAAAAAACAATAAGGAAGCCGTTGATCAGGCCCACCAAAATTCCAACACATAGGACCAAGGGGATAACCCAATAGAGGATATCTCCATTACCTTTGGTCAACTCCCCAACCAGAACGCCACCGAAAGTAATCATCCAAGCAACGGACAAATCGAGCCCGCCAATCAAAATGACTGAACCTTGACCGAGCGCCAAAATAATCAAGAATGAACTGAGCAAGAGCAATGAATTGAGATAGGTGGCATCGATGCTACCATTCAATAGCACCATGGCAATGACGACAACAAAAAACAGAATGTAAGAGGGCAAGACATAGGCCAGAGTTTCCTTATTGCGAACATACCAAGACATTTCTGGGATTTTGTATGTCTGCGACAGGGACTGATCATTCGCGACAGAAAATTTTGTGCCGCGCTTACCTCGCAACGTCGCCTGCAACCATCGAACACTGTCTTTCATCGAAGACAAGCTGAGGCCAATGGCCGCCAAAAGCAAAATTCCACCTTGTACAATCGACGAATAAAACGCCGGAACATTGAGAACCAACAGTATGTTAACAATCAACATAAGGCTGTAGGCACCAAAGATCGTGCCGACGCAGCCGCCTCTGCCACCTCCCAGCAATGTGCCCCCCAGTACTACCGCTGTGAACACTTCCAGCAACATCGACTGCCCGAGCAAGGGGTCACCTGTCGTTGTCTGGGCCGTTACCACCACACCAGCTAAACCGTAAAAAGCTCCAGCGCAAACATAAGCGAAAAATTTTGTCCGGCGGACATCGATGCCGGAATATTCCGCTGCTTCTTCGTCACTTCCAATCGCGTAGATCGCAGTGCCAAAACGAGAATTCTTGATCAATAACCAAGCCGCAATGACGGCAACAAGAATGAGGATAGGTGCAGGCAGCCAGTTTTCAATCGCACTACCGACAAAAAAGTTGGAAAAACTGGCCGGAATATAGCCACCTGGATCGTGCAACCAAAGCAATGCGATTCCGTTGAGTATGAACATTGTCGATAATGTCACAACAATTGACTGCAGTCGCTGGAAGGCAACGAAGTATCCATTGATGGCACCAACGGCCGCGCCAATACAAACCCCAAGAATGCCAACAACGAATTGGTTGGAGACATCATCTGTCAAACTGGTGGCAACGAGCACGTTTACCAGAGTCACCACAGCGCCAACACTGAGGTCAAAGCCACCTGTTAAAATGACAATGGTGGCGCCAACTGCAGCGATTGCAAGTGTCATGCCCCCTGACGAAATATATTGATAGTCAAAATAAGCGAGCGGAGACGCTGAAAGAAAATTGACAATGAGAAACAGCGTAAAAAATACTGCAAATGCGATCAACAAGCCCCTCTGTCGTGAGAAACTGAAAGCAGGCAGGCCTAAAATGATTTGCTTTGTCGTGATGTTTGCCATCGTCAATGTAAAATCCCATAATTCATTTCAATGATGGTGTTGGAGCGCTATATCCGAACCCAGTGCTGCACGCATGACTTCAGTTTCGGATATGCGCTCGGACTTCGAGTCGATTTCGCGAACCACGTGTCCGCCATACATCACGAGGACGCGGTCACAGAGGTTCACGATCTCATCGATTTCAGTCGAATACAGGATCACCGAACCACCAATATCAAGGTACTCATTGAGAAGCACATAGATTTCATGTTTGGTTCCTACGTCCACACCACGGGTGGGATCAAAGAGCAACATTACCAAGCTGTTGGCCAAAAACCATTTTGCCATGACAACTTTTTGCTGGTTGCCGCCACTGAATGCAGACATTGGTGACTGGAGCGCACGCGATGTCACCTGCACTTTTTCAAAGGCATTCGCCACCAAGACATTCTCTTTGGTCGTATCTGGGATACCGAAACGTGAGAAACGAGAGAGAATCGGCAGCGTTGCGTTGAACCGACCGTCTAACTTCAGAAACAACGCCTCTGTTTTGCGCTCTTCCGGCAGAAAACTTACCCCAATTGACGAGTTGATAGCATCATGAGGTGAATGGAATTTCTTGCTCTCGCCATGAATGAGAACAGACCCGCTTTCAACGGCAATATCACCCGATAGGGCCCTGAAAAGATCAAGTTGCCCCATACCCTGAAGTGCCGCCACCCCAACAATTTCTCCGGGGCGCAGGTTAAAAGACACATCCGTCGCGCGGCCAGCCTTCAACTTGGAAATTTCGATCAGCGGCTTTGAATCAGCAACCACTCTATCGACCTTCGGCGGAAATTTGGCCTCAAGAGAGCGACCGATAATGAGTTCAATGACGTTCGCATCGGAGATGTCGGAGCATTTGAAACTACCGACACTCTTGCCATTTCTGAGAATTGTCATGTCGTCGCAATAGAGACGTACCTCCGCCATGCGGTGACTGATAAAGAGCACAGCTACACCATCGGCTTTTTGTTTGGCAATGATGTCACCGAGCCATGCGATGTCGCGACCGGAAAGTGACGATGTCGGCTCGTCAAGGAGAAGAACTTTTGGCTTGAGCAGTGTAGCGCGCGCAATTTCAAGCTTCTGCCTTTCGGGCAGGCTGAGTGTGCCAACTTCCGCGCGCGGCGAAATGTCTTGTAAGTCCAGTGCGGCCAAATGTGCAGCGGCCGTTTCCTCTGACTTGCGGTTCTTCAACTGTCCCAAAAATCCAGTCGGCTGAAATGGCATGAGAAGATTTTGCGCAACGGTGAGGTCGCGAACTTGGGTGAGTTCTTGAAATGCGGTGGCGATGCCGAGTTTTTGCGCTGCATGACGGTTGGAGATTTTAACTGTTTCTCCGGCCATGCTGATGGTACCACTGTCAGGCGCCAAAAGACCGCTCATAATTTTGATGAGTGTCGATTTGCCCGCTCCATTTTCACCCAGCAATGCGTGAACGCTACCAGGCGGTGCCGAAAAACTGGCACCGCCCAGCGCTATTGTTGGCCCGAATGCTTTGCAAACAGCATCAGCTTGAATTGCCGGTGGCAATTGCGAGGCAAATTCGGGCTTTGACATCATTTTTATTGCTCAGGCGTGCCGGTCAGACCGGCATTGAGGCCCAATTCCGGCGTGTTAGGATTGTAGATCGAAGGGAAGAAGCCGGGGTTGCCGATGAGTTCGGGCTGGAACACATTGCAGCCAGCTTGCAACTCTTTCCAAGTGCCTTCCTTACACAGCTTCACCATATCACTGGTGAGACGCAGAGGTTCAATCACGATATCATGAGGGAACTTCTTACCTGTTGTTACCGCTTCAAACGCCAACTTGAAAGCATAGCCAGCTGTAGAAACTGGCGCAAAAGTAGAGAAGCCGTTGGCACCGATTGGAATGTAATTGTCATGGCCACCGGCAACTTCTGTGCCCTTTGGAAGCATTTGGATGAGGTTACCGTTACCCGATTCACCTGAGCAGGGTTTCAACTTTTCGGCTGGGATGCCAGCCTGAAGTTGCAGCTCATTGACAGAGAAGCAGCCAATTTGCGATAGTACGCCGTCAATCTCGTCCCACTTATGTGAGGCAAGAATCTTGGTCATTTCAGAGCGCGCCACAGACTCGCTCCACATGCCAACACCCGTTGCAATAATTTTGACATCTGGATTCGCCGCGATAACTGCATTCACACCTTCGGTGCGATCAGTTTCCGCTGAAACACCGGGAACACCATTGATGTAAACGATATTGCCTTTTCCACCGATTGCTTTCACAAGCCATTCAGCTGTCACCTTACCAAATTCCTTGTTGTTGATCGAAACATTGTGCGCGCATGGTTCAGTGATTTCTGATTCATAGGCAAAAACTTCGACACCCTTGGCACAGGCGGCTTTTACTACTGGGTTAAGTGCCGTTGGCGAGATTGGGAACACCACAATGGCTTTAGCACCAGCTTGGACCATGGCATTCAGCTGTTGAATTTGCTTTTGCGCATTCGGGCCAGCGACCTGAACTTGGAAGTCGACCTTGTCAATGATATCCTTCGAGTGGGCCATTGCTGAAATCATGTTTGCTGTTTCAGCCTGCCAGTCATTGCCGATATAGCTCATGCTTTGAAAAATCTTGATCTTCTCCGCAGCCATCGCATTGCCTGAAATCAACATACCTGTTGCGGCAGCGAGCCCAAGAAAACCTGCCCATTTTCCAATTTTATTTAACATTTTATCCTCCACGTTTGTTTGCCGAATTGATCGGCTTGTTTGCAGCTCTCGGTGACGCGCCTATTCTGAATGAAGCCTACAGAGATATCTTCCGATGGCTTAGTCATTCGCTCAGAGTCACACCGCCAAATCATCAACGTTCTTGTCAGTTAAATTGTCGACAATTTCGGCGACCACTATCCGCCACGGTTTGAGACGTTTGTCAAGCAGCAATTCTCAGGTTCAACTGTTGACAAGAAATATTGCCGCCATTAACGTCTACATAAAAGACAATAACATTGTCGACAAAAAAGTGGAGACAGGAATGGCAAGCAAAGCAATGCAAGCCGTGATTGATTCAATTACGGATTTTCCTTTGGACGTTCCCGGTCAACGGGAACACTATCGTAAGGTTTGGAGCTCGGTTCAAGTGAGCCCAGACGTGCAATCAGCGCCCGTCGATTGCGGCGGAACGGGTGCTGGCGATTCTGAATGGGTTTGGGCCAAAGGTGCCAAGGATGACCATACTTTCATTTACTACCACGGCGGTGGCTACGTATGCGGTGAGCCTTGGATGTGGCGGCAATTCAACGGAAACCTTTCCCGCGCCTCTGGCTTTCGTGGCTTGAGCTACGGCTACAGGCTAGCCCCCGAACATCCCTTCCCCGTCGCCATCGAAGATTGTGTGGCAGGTTATATGTGGCTGGTGAAGACAGGCGTGAACCCCAAGAGCATCGTTCTAGTTGGTGACTCAGCCGGTGGCGCCTTGGTGCTTTCGGTTATGATGGTTTTGCGTGATCGCTCACTCCCCTTGCCTGCGGCTGGACTTCCCATGTCCCCTTGGACGGACCTTGAGCTCAAAGGCAAAACCATGACGCCGAAGACCAAGGATCCACTGACCACCGAAGAATCTGCTCGTTCAATGGCAGATCGGTTCATCGGTAATGCAGACAAGCGCCACCCATGGGGTTCAGCAATCTACGCCGACTTGAAAGGGCTCCCGCCACTCCACATTGAAGCTGGCGAGCGCGATGTACTCTATTCTGATTCTACGCGTCTCATTGAAAAGCTCAAAGCTGCTGGGAACAAGTTCAAATTCTCTTCAATTCCTGGGGCCATTCACTCCTTTCCCGCCCTTGCGGGTTCCACACCTGAAGCAGCTGCAGCAATCAAGCGCATGGCAAAATTCATGCAAAAGCACACAGGTCGCTAAGCATTTTCTAGGTTGTAAGCAGGAGGTAGGCTTGAGCGACGATATCCTAATCCGGGCACAAAAATTGCCTACCGCCAGCATCAGTGATGTGATGGATATTCTTGGCATCAATGGTGTAATGAGCGGGATCCGTAGGCGATCAGGGACTGGTCGTATTGCGGGATATGCCCGCACAATCGACTGTATCGTTGGTCAATTCGGTTCTTATGAACCTGCGGATTTTTCAGTTTTCCCACTGTTTAACGCAGCAGAAAAAAGCACGGTGTTGATCTTCAACTTGGGTGGTGCCGAAGTTTCGACATTTGGCGGTGTCGCCGCTTCAACTTTGGCACGGCGCGATGTAGCAGGTGCTATTATCGACGGCGCTTGCCGCGACATTGAGCAATTGAAATCATCTGGATTAAGTGTTGCGAGTAGGCACATCACGCCACGCAGTGGCAAAGGTCGCATGAAGGTCACGTCGCAAGGCATCCCTATTCAATGCGGCGGTGTGCTGGTCAATGACGGCGATCTTATCGTGTTGGATGACACGGGTGTTGTTGTCATACCCGCCTCGGAAATTCAATCGGTGCTCGCGAAAGCAGAAGCGTTGGAAAAAGGTGATAAAAATCATCTCTCCGCCATCGGCTCAAAATGAAACCAGAGTAAGGGAGACCGTTATGTCTAACGCCACCAAATTGCGTGACAATCTCGCTAAGGGTGATCTCATTTTGTGCATGGCACTTCTACAAGCGCGCACTCCTGATATTCCATTGATGGTTGCGGCGTGCGGCTTTGACGCGATTTACGTCGATATGGAACACAGTCCGGCGAGTTTCGAAACTGCTTCCATGCTCGCAATTGCTGCTAGAGGCGCTGGAATTCATGCAATCGCTCGCGTCCCCTCCCATCACGCGCATGACGCAACGCGGTTACTCGACGGTGGAGCATCTGGACTGTTATTTCCTCACGTCAATTCTGCGGCAGAAGCCACCGAGATCGTGCGCAGTTGCTGCTTTCCACCACGTGGCACGCGGTCAATGATTGGCGCAACACCAAGCCTGGGCTACCGATCTATGAAAGCCCGAGATCAAATGCGCGCCTTAGAAGATCAGCTCTTCATCATTGCCATGGTCGAAACACCGGAAGGTGTCGCAAACGCTGATGCGATCGCAGCTGTTGATGGTATTGACATGGTCCTCGTTGGCACAGCCGATTTGTCCGCTACAC
>CAXTKN010000097.1:0-9130 GCA_964244805.1 uncultured Aestuariivirga sp. | reverse complement strand
GCGGCGGTATGCCAGTGTTGTTGCTTTCAGCGGCACAGGCTGGGGCTACTTCGCCTGCGGCACTCGCAGGGACAGTTGTGCAGGCTGTGGCTGAATGTTTGGCCGGATTGGTTTATATTAATTGTGTGGTGCCCGGCGCTATTGCGATTTGGGGGCCATGGCCATTCGTTTCTGATTTGCGCACGGGGGCGATGTCTGGTGGTTCTGGCGAGCAAGCACTCATCACAGCGGCATGCGGGCAGATGGGGCATTTTTATAACCTTACTGTTGGCTCTGCTTCTGGCATGTGCGATGCCAAGTTTCCTGATGTGCAGGCGGGCTATGAAAAAGGTGTGACGGCCGGCATTTCAGCAATGGCCGGTGTGAACCTGATGTATGAAATGGCTGGTATGCATGCTTCGCTATTGGGCTTTTGTTTGGAAAGCCTGCTCATCGATAATGACATGTTGGGATCGATCAACCGCAATGTGCGCGGGATTGAAGTGACGGATGAGACGTTGTCGCTTGATGTAATCACTGAGGTGTGCACTGAAGGGCCTGGACATTACTTGGGTTCGGATCAGACATTGAGCATGATGCAGACGGAATATGTTTATCCGCTTCTCGGCAACCGGATGAGCCCCAAGGAATGGAACGAGGCGGGCAAGCCCGATATTTTGCAAAAAGCGATTGCCAAAAAGAAGACTATTTTGTCGACCTATTATCCCGAATATATCCCGCGCGATATTGATGACATGATCCGTGCAAAACACGATATTCGTTTGCCGCGTGAGATCATGGAGTTGGGCGATCCGCGCTGGATGAAGTAGTGGAACATCCGATTCTCAACCGGATAAGGCGCGAAAGTTTTACGCCTCTCGGTTGGTTTTCCCCTTCTGATATGGGCACAACTCGGTTTGTTATTCTGATCGGCAATGCAGGGCCGGAGATGTTTCGGCGGTTTGCGCGTCATGGTCGTGGTTCGATGGATGAATGGACCCGAGCCGTTGTAGAGCCGCTGGCGGCGGATTTGGATGCGAAAGTGGTGTTTCCGTTTGATGTGCCGCATCAACCGTTTTTATCTTGGGCCAGGCGTGGTGGGGCTGGGCATGTTTCGCCATTGGGGCTTAACATTCATCAGACTTACGGACTTTGGCATGCTTATCGCGCGGCCTTATTATTTTCGGTTGAATTTGATTTGCCGCGCGTGGCACCGGGGGCGCATCCTTGTGAAAGCTGTGTCACAAAACCATGCTTAAGCGCCTGCCCTGTTTCAGCATTTGACGGTAAGAAATATGATGTTGATGCTTGTGGTGTTCATGTGAATGCCGGTGCCAATGAATGCATGGATGGTGGATGTTTGGCGCGACGCGCCTGCCCTATCGGGGTTCAATACCAATATGCTAAGCCCCAAGCACAGTTTCATATGCAGGCATTTGCAAAAGCGAGAATGAAGTGAGTTATCAATTTATCAAAGACAAGTTGGCGCGGGGCGAGACCATTATCTTGGATGGTGGCACGGGCACTGATATTCAACGCCGTGGTGCGCCGATGAGTGGGCCAACTTGGTGTGCTGAAGTGAATGCCACACATGGTGACATTGTGCGTGATGTGCATGCTGACTATGTGCGCGTTGGTGCTGATATTATTGCGGCCAATACATTTGCCACAAGCCCGCTGACATTTAATGCTTATGGCCGCGATGATGAATTGATTGCCTTGGATGCGGCAGCGGTAGCCCATGCAAAGGCAGCAGCCCACGGCAAAGATGTTTGCATTGCTGGATCCATTTCCACACAACGACCGCTTATCCCTGGAACCGACCGCACCAATTTTGAAAAAAACTGGACGCGTGATGAGACCATGCTTTTGTTTCGGCGCAAGGCTGAAAATTTGAAATCACTGGGTGTTGATCTTCTGATGATGGAGATGATGCGCGATACGGATTATGCCTTATGGGCATGCGAAGCGGCGATGAATACGGGTTTGCCAGTTTGGATTGGGCTTTCAGCCGAGCGGGCTGATGGCGCACTGGTTGGATTTGGGCGGCCTGATCAGAATTTTGAAGACATTGCGAAGTGTTTGGCCGCTTTAGCACCCGAAGTGATGTCTATTATGCACACTTCGCCTAATGACACTGATGACGCGCTGATTGCTCTACGGAAATATTGGGCGGGGCCGATGGGCACTTATCCTGAGTGTGGATACTTCAAAGCGCCGGATTGGCTTTTTGTCGATGTGATTACACCACAAGATTTGGTGCAAAAATCGCATGAATGGAATAGATTAGGGGCGACGATTTTTGGTGGCTGTTGTGGGTTAGGGCCTGATCACATTCACGCTTTGGCGCAGGAGTTTAAGTGATGAAAACGGGGTCATGCTTGTGCGGTGCGGTTGTCTATGAGATTACCGGGCCGATGAAAGATGCGTTGGCTTGCCATTGCACGCAATGTCGCAAGCAGACCGGTAGCTATTGGATTTCGAGCGGTGTTGCTGATGCCGATCTGAAATTGACGAAGCAAGATGGTTTGAAGTGGTTTGCATCCAGCGAAGTTGCAAAGCGTGGGTTTTGTAAAGAATGCGGATCGAATTTATTTTGGAAACAAAATGGATCGGACACCACGTCGATTTGCGTGGGCGGGTTAGACGGGAAATCTGGACTAAAACTTGAAGGCCATATTTTCTGCGATGATGCCGGAGATTACTATGAAATTTCGGGTGGAGACTTCAAAAAGCCGCAATGGTGACAAATGCGTTACTTTGCCCACAGGGCGCATTTGTCATTGGATTTATTGATGGATATGACTAGTTTGCAGGTGAATAGCAAAAGTTGAAAACCTGCGTGAAGAAATACATCTGTTTAACTCTAGGAATAGCATGGGGTGCTTTGGCATCTGGTGCTTATGCTGCCGCTGCACCACAGTCACAGGTGTTCGATATTGCAATTGAAAACAGCACCACTTATTCGCTTTCGCTTTGGGTGCCTTTTGGTTCCACGTCGGACTCCATTCCAGGCATTGCACATGTATTGGAACATCTAAAATTTAAAAATAGTGATGGGAAAGGCTTTGCAGCTTTTGATGCGGTTGCGGGATCAAATTCAAATGCAGCCACGAATTACACCTATACGCGCTATGATTTAAATATTCCGCCGACGGGTTTCGTCGAGGCGCTCAAAGGATTGGCACGCATTACGACGCCATTGGCCATCACGGAGGCGGATGTTAAGACTGAGAAAGGTGTTGTGACGCAAGAGCTATTGGAGCGCACAGAAAGCGATCCCGATACGCGCTTCAATATGGATTTCAATTCTGAATTGAATAAGGGATTACCCTTTGAAAAATATCCAGGTGGGCATGTTGAAGATATTGCTGCCGTCACGCTTAAAGATGTGCTGGACTTTGATGCGAAGCACTATCAGGGCTCGCCATTCTATTTACAGGTCGCAGGGCCCTATCTGAACGCGGAGAAGCGCACGGCAATCAAAAAGTTATTTCCAAATGCTGTATTTGGTGAAATGTTGGTCAACCGTCAAATGCGGACGAAGCACGACGACACACTTCTCATGGCGTTACCAGCACTGTTGCCGATTGAATCAATCAAGACTTTCGAGCCTGATTCATTTCAACGGAGCAAGATTTCTGACCGGGTTCGCGCACCCAAATATACATGGGCTAAGATTATCGCCGCACCAACTTCATGGCGCGCTGTTGCGGCATCGTCAGTTTTGCAAGATGCGATGCGCAGCCGTTTGGCCGAAGGTTTGCGCGATAAAATTGCCGATGATGCAGGCCTTGTGCAGGATTGGAATATTAGCGTTGCGCGGGTTTATGAAGGCGTGTGGCAGATCCGGTTTTCCGCTTCATTACAGCCACAAGTCACGCCGGAACAAATGACCAAGATTGTCGAAACTTATCTTTCTGATTTTGCTGCCCATGGACTTTCGGTTAAAAGTTTTGACCGCTTAAAAAAGCGAAATTTTCTGTTCAACGAATGGGAAAATGCGGATTCGCGCGTACAAAGCTTGGGGCAAGATATTGTTGATTTTGGATTGCGGAAAGCAAGTTCATATTTGGAGGAACTTCACGCGTTGCAGCAGAGTGATGTCAACAATTTGGTAGTTAATTTGCAGAAACCCGGGCGGGTTGGCGTTGCAATATTATTACCGGCGGTTACCCAATGATGAAAGTGTTTCTTGTTCTCGTTAGCTTATGGTGCACAGCCTTGGGGGCCTTTGCAGGCAATATGCCGCTCGTTGAATTCAAAACGCCACATGGCATTACTGTGACATATTTTCATTCAGATACGCAGGACACGGTGGCCATTGCGCTGGCTTTCGACTGCGGCACGGCTTGTGATGGTGCAAATGGCACGGCCACAGGTCCACTCGCGTTGTCGATGTTGTATGAGGGTGCGGACGGGAAAACTTCTTCTGAACTCTATGAATCTTTGCAAGATGTTGGGGCCAATCTCTCGATCGATGCCACGCCTGACCAAACCTATGGTGCTATTTCCGCGCCAACGCGAGGCATTGAAGGGGCTGTGGAATTAGCAAACTCAATTTTGAGACATCCGGATTTGCCCGAAAAACGCTTCAAGCGGAAACGCGATACGATGGCGCGCAGGGCTGAAGAGTCTTCGGTTTATCCAGAAGCCGAAATACAAACTGCGTTTTTTAAAACTGCGATTGGTCCTCACCCTTATTTGAGCTATTTTGGTCCAAAGCCTGAAAACATCAGGGCTGTTCAATTGAAAGACTTGAATCCATGGCTGAGGTCCCATTTGAATTTGAAAGATGTTATCGTCAGTGTGGTTGGCAATGTTGATCAAGCGCAAGCTGGTAAGTTAGTTGACAAGCTCCTCAATGGATTGCCAGAGACTTCAGATCTGAAACCTGTTCCTGTTGCAGAATTTGAAACGCCGCGCCTTGGGCCGACTTTCATCAAAGGTGATAAAAGTGGCCAAGCCGCTATTGTTGTTGGCTCAGTTTTTCCACGCGACGTTGCTTTGAAAGATTGGGTATCTGGCTATATGCTCAGCAGTATATTTTCGGGTGATCAGAAATCCAGATTGTTCAAAGATATCCGTGAAGGCACGGCGGCCACTTATGGTTTGCAACCTGCGATCAATTTTTATGAGGCTATGGCTGTCAACAGCATTCGCGGGCGGATTAGCGCAGTCAATGTCAGCGGAACTTTGGCTTTGATTGCAAAGTCTTGGGACAAATTCCGCATTGAAGGGCCAAATGCCGCCGAGGTTGAGAATGCGCGCGTGGAGCAACTCCAGTCGCTCAATGTGTTATCGCGCAATCACGAGAATTTTGCCGGCATGCTGCGGGATTATCGCACG
Organism: uncultured Aestuariivirga sp.; assembly: GCA_964244805.1. Lineage (GTDB taxonomy): Bacteria > Pseudomonadota > Alphaproteobacteria > Rhizobiales > Aestuariivirgaceae > Aestuariivirga. The sequence continues at coordinate 3,802 of CAXTKN010000097.1, read as the reverse complement.
GGCCATTGGAGCACTGCGGAGATTGCCAGTCTTCCCGATGTGATTCGGAGTGCGAACTTGAATGATCCTGCGGTGTTAAAGCGCTATTTTTCTGAAAAACCAATTGTGGTAGTGGCACAGTGAACGAGGCCATCCCGATGAGCATAAAACAGTTTCAAATCCCGTTGATTCCGCGCTGGCTTGGCTTTGTGGCGTGCTGCGTTGGCATGTTCATGGCTATTCTGGATATTCAGGTGGTGGTGACGGCCCTGCCCGTTATTGAGAAGGCATTGAACATTGGTGCAGAGCAGATGAGCTGGGTGCAGACCAGCTATTTGATTGCTGAGTCGATTGCGATTCCGATGACCGGGCTTTTGATGCGCGTGTTTTCAATGCGGCGCTTATTTGCCGGTTCACTGCTCATGTTTACATTTGCGTCTGTTGGCTGCGCGTTCAGTTTTGGATTTGCGGATTTGCTGTCTTGGCGGGTTTTACAAGGGTTCAGTGGCGGAGTTCTGATTCCTCTGGTGTTTTCGGGAATATTTCTCTTGTTTCCGAAAGGCATTCAGCAAAGCATTGCTACAACGACGGGTGGCTTTTTAGCCGTTCTTGCCCCCACCGTTGGGCCCATGGCTGGCGGCTGGTTGACAGAGCATTACACCTGGCATTGGCTGTTTCTCATTAATGTTGTGCCGGGAATAGTCGCTGTGGTGGTGGGATATCTGACATTGCCACGGGGCGAATTGGGCCTGAAGTTTATGAAGACGCTCGATTGGTTTTCGCTGGTGTTGATGGCGGTTGCTCTCACAGCGTTGCTCATCGGACTAAAAGACGCACCGACGAGTGGTTGGCTCAGCATCTGTGTTTTGGGCTGGTTTGCTTTGGCGCTGTTCTGCGCGGTCTGGATGTGGAAACGACCTAACCCGGCCATTATGTTTCATCTGCTTGAAGATCGCGCGCTGGCTTATGGTTGTGCACTCAGTTTTGTTCTTGGGCTTTGTCTGTTTAGTTCCGTGTTTTTAATGCCAGTGTTTCTGGCTTTTGTGCGCGGGCATGGACCTTTGGAAATTGGCTTGGTGACACTGGTGACCGGCATTGCGCAGTTGATTTCTGCGCCCATTATTATTCAAATCGACCGCCATGTTGATGCCAGACTGCTTTCCGCTTTGGGATTTGGGATGTTTGCGGTTGGCTTATTTATGAGTACGCACCAAGATATCTCGACCGATTATGATGCCATGTTCTGGCCGCAGATTGTTCGCGGAGTGGCGATTTCCATGTGTATATTGCCGCCCATTCGCTTTGCCTTGGCTTTGGTTCCGTTAGACAAAATCGGCGATGCCAGCGGGATTTTTAACGTGGCACGCAATATTGGCGGTGCAATTGGGATTGCTCTGGTTGATACGGTTATTTTCAGCAGGGCGCCTGAGCATGTTGATGCCATCAAAGAGTTGATGCAGACCAGCCCAGACGCTGCGGCTAAAATTCTGGGGATGCCTGTAGCTGACCTTCCAACCATCGATGATTTTGCCGGGATGCTGGGAATCAGCGACAGTTTGCAGGCGGCAGGCATGGCTTGGGCCATCAATGAGGCTTGGATGCTGCTGGGTGGCATGTGTTTGCTGGCATTTCCGATTCTCTTCTGGATGGGCCATGTGCAAAGCGCACTGCCCCTATCTAAACTCGCGCAGAGCTTGAAAGATGGTCAGAGCTCTGCACTCTAAGGGTGCATTCGGTTTCCGCTTCAAAAAATAATATTTTTTTCAATTCTGCCCGGTTGGGCTTGACGCCTTGTCAATACCCTATCGTTTCATACTCCACCGCCAAGTGCTTGTTGCGGATTAAACTGATGTAACACTTGAGCTTGGCCCCAGAATCGGGCGATGATCTGGTTATCAACAAGACATTGAAGTCTGTGGACACAATAGGTGGTGTTTACCTCTCGTTAACACACTAGCTATTGACGCGATCATGCGGTTTGTATTAGTTTCTAAATCCAAGGTCGTGCAGTGGAATACAGATTGAAAAGTCGGTTTTCTGCGTAAGTTCAAGACGATAGTCAGCACGCGTTGGGGTGGCAATGTCCACCAATCAGGAATTTGGCGTTGAACATGGGGTTCGGGGGCTCCGTGGGCATATTTGTGTGCTTGCGGGGATAATTTTAGAGAATACTGGGGTTAAAAAATGAAAATTGAGCGCAAATATACCAAGGCAGGCGAAGGCTCTTATGCAGGACTCGAGTTCCGCAAAGCCGTGAGCGAAATTAAGAACCCTGATGGCTCAATAGTATTTCGATTAGATGACATTGAAGTTCCATCGACATGGAGCCAAGTGGCGACCGATATTCTGGCGCAAAAGTATTTCCGCAAAGCCGGTGTGCCAAAGATTTTGAAGCGTGTTGAAGAAGAAACTGTTCCATCATGGCTCTGGCGTTCAGTTGCTGATGATGAAGCCATGGCGCATTTGCCATTGAAGGAGCGCACCACAGGTGAGCACAGCGCCCAAGAAGTGTTCAACCGCCTCGCTGGCACCTGGACTTATTGGGGCTGGAAGGGCAAATATTTCAACACTGAGGAAGATGCGCTCGCGTTTTATAATGAGCAGTGCTTCATGCTGGCCACCCAAAAGTGTGCGCCGAACTCACCACAGTGGTTCAACACTGGCCTGCATTGGGCATATGGCATTGATGGCCCTTCGCAGGGGCATCATTATGTTGACCATGAAACGGGCAAACTAACCAAATCCAAAACGGCTTATGAGCATCCGCAGCCGCATGCATGTTTCATTCAATCTGTGTCTGATGATCTGGTGAATGAAGGAGGGATCATGGATCTTTGGGTGCGTGAAGCGCGCCTGTTTAAGTATGGTTCTGGCACGGGTTCTAACTTTTCATCACTGCGTGGCGAAGGTGAAAAACTTTCTGGCGGTGGCAAGTCTTCTGGCCTGATGAGCTTCCTGAAAATCGGTGACCGGGCTGCTGGTGCCATTAAGTCTGGCGGCACGACGCGCCGTGCGGCAAAGATGGTGGTGGTTGATGTTGATCACCCCGATGTTGAAAACTATGTGATGTGGAAGGTGAAGGAGGAGGAGAAGGTTGCCTCACTCGTTACCGGCTCCAAGATCGTCAAGAAGTGCCTGACTGCCATTATGAAGGCTTGCGTGAATTGCGAGGGACCTGGCACAGATTGTTTTGAGATTGAAAAGAACCCTGCCCTCAAGCGCGCTGTGAAAGAAGCCCGCAAGAACATGGTGCCTGATAATTACACTAAACGGGTAATTCAGTTTGCCAAGCAGGGCTATAAGGACATTGAGTTTGATACTTATGATACAGATTGGGACGGCGAAGCTTACCGGACTGTGTCTGGTCAGAATTCGAATAACTCAGTTCGTGTGACAGATGAATTCTTAGACGCTGTTGAAAAGAACGGCGATTGGAATTTGCTGAACCGCACCAATGGCAAAGTGTTCAAAACTCTTAAAGCTGCCGAGCTTTGGGATAAGATCGGTCATGCCGCTTGGGCATCTGCTGATCCGGGCATTCAGTTCCATTCAACGATCAATGACTGGCACACGTGCCCAGCATCTGGCGAAATTCGCGCGTCTAATCCTTGCTCTGAGTACATGTTCTTGGACGACACGGCTTGTAACCTTGCATCGCTCAATCTGTTGCAATTCCGCGAAGCAAACTCGAACAAATTTGACATTGCTTCGTTTGAACATGCGGTTCGGTTGTGGACTGTGGTTCTCGAAATCTCGGTGATGATGGCGCAGTTCCCTTCCAAGGAAATTGCACGTCTGTCTTATGAATATCGCACGCTTGGTT
>CAXTKN010000096.1:7932-9219 GCA_964244805.1 uncultured Aestuariivirga sp. | reverse complement strand
CTGAGCGAGGCTGTGGCTCATGGCTGAGACCAACTTAACACATAGTTGGTTTGGATTTTTGAGCCTTGGCATTTTCGTGCTGGCTTATGGGTTGGTGATATTTGAAGAGCCTTTGCATTTGCGAAAATCTAAGCCGGTTCTTCTGGCTGCTGGTTTAATTTGGGTTTTGATTGGTGCCGCCTACGCAATGTCAGGGCAAGGCCCGCTGGCAGAAGCGGCCGCACAACATATTATTTTTGAATATGGGGAGCTTTTCTTATTTCTGCTGGTGGCCATCACATATGTGAATACATTGGAAGAGCGACGGGTGTTTGATGTTCTGCGAATTAAATTAGTCGAGCGCGGATTATCATATCGACAACTGTTTTGGATATCTGGTATCTTTGCGTTTTTCCTCTCCGGCGTTCTCGACAATTTGACTACCGCCTTGGTTTTGGGTGCCGTGGTGTTGGCGGTTGGACGGGCTTCACCAGCTTTTGTCGCAGTAAGCTGCGTTTCAATTGTGGTTGCTGCCAATGCAGGTGGTGCTTTTTCACCCTTTGGGGACATCACGACTTTGATGGTGTGGCAGAAGGGCAAAGTGACGTTTTTCGAATTTTTCGATCTATTTTTGCCTTCGTTTACAAACTGGTTCGTGCCCGCTTTAATTATGCAGTTTGGCGTGCCCAAAGGGCAACCTGCAAAAAGCGTGGACAAAATCAACATGAAGCCCGGCGCCTATGGTGTCATGGTTTTGTTCGCGCTGACAATCGTGACCGCTGTGGCTTTCCGAAATTTTCTCCACCTGCCCCCAGCTTTGGGGATGATGCTGGGCTTAGGCTATCTGCAATTCTGGGCTTATTTTTTGCAGCGCAAGGGCAAGCGCTATCAAAATGATGACATGGTTTTGAATTCTTTTAAAGAAATTGAACGTGTTGAATGGGACACTCTGTTATTCTTTTTCGGAATCATCTTCGCGGTCGGCGGGCTTGGTGTGCTTGGCTATTTGCATTTGGCCAATGGTTTTCTTTACGGCCAATTTGGGCCGACTGTGGCGAACATCTCAATCGGACTTCTTTCTGCAATTGTTGACAATATTCCAATGATGTTTGCGGTTCTGACCATGAACCCTGAAATGAGCCATGGGCAATGGCTTCTCATCACTTTGACTGCGGGAGTGGGCGGCAGTTTGCTTGCCATCGGCTCAGCTGCTGGGGTGGCTTTGATGGGGTTGGCCAAGGGGCAATATACTTTTGTGAGCCATCTGAAATGGACACCTGTGGTGTTACTTGGATACGTCGCTTCAAT
>CAXTKN010000096.1:0-7832 GCA_964244805.1 uncultured Aestuariivirga sp. | reverse complement strand
TTGGTCCTGCCATTTCCCACCTTCGTCTTGACGCCAATAGCTGACTGAATGGCCATCTGCTTTATGGCGTTTCCATTCGGCTCTGGCGGAATCCAAGGCTTGAGAGTCGTTGCCATCGAACATCAACATGGCTCTGGAAAGCGTTGATATATCTACGGGAATGGCACCGTGGGTATAAATGCGCATTTTGGATTCGTTGGGATTGTCTGCGCCAGTCGTGAGCCACACGGGTTGCAGTTCGCCCTGCCCGTCGCCTTCAAAACCGTGGGGCAAGAAGGCCACATCTTCTGCGGCCCAGAGCATGTCGGAGATTTTGGTGACTTGTTCTTGGCTGGTGGTTTCGATGACCAGCGGCAGGCCGCGCTCAATGGCTTTGGACACAATGCGGGGCAGCACATGGTCCAAGGGTTGTTTTTCGAGGTGGTAAAACCAAACTTCCGTCATGAGGGTCTTTCACCTCATGACGGAGATTCTTTCAAGCGTGATTATGCGGCAAGAGCTGGATAATCGGTGTAGCCCACTTCAGTGCCACCAAAGAAGGTCTTGGGGTCACCTTCATTCAGAGGCGCATTTGATTTGAGGCGTTCTACGAGATCTGGATTTGACAAGGCCATTTTGCCGACGGGCACCATATCCGCAATACCGGTTTTTACGTCACGATCCAGATTGTCTGGCGTGGCGTTTGGACGGTTGACCAGAAGCGGATGTTTCCATTCTTTGCGGATGTCTTGCAACAGATTTTCATCGCCAGTGTGCAGGATGTGCAAGTAGGCAAGATTAAGCTTGTTCAGTTCAGCGACGAGATAACGATAGAGTGCTGGGGCTTCTGGGCCTTGCACTAAACCACCTGCGGTGTTGAGTGGGGACAAGCGAATGCCGGTGCGATCAGCACCGATTTCTGCAGCGACAGCTTTTGCCACTTCAATGGCAAAGCGGGCGCGGTTTTCAATTGAGCCACCATATTCATCGGTGCGGGTGTTGGAGTTTTGCGCTATGAATTGCTCGATGAGATAGCCGTTGGCACCGTGAATTTCGACGCCGTCTGCGCCTGCTTCAATGGCGCGCTTTGCGGCATAGGCGAAGTCTTTCACGGTTTGCTTTATTTCAGAATGTGTTAAGGCGCGGGGCTCTGGGGTGTTTTGCATGCCAGTCGGCGTAAACATTGGTTGGTTTGCAGAAATTGCCGATGGTGCGACTGGCTGGCGGTGATGGGGGGTGTTATCTGGATGAGAGATGCGGCCAGCGTGCATGATCTGGATGTATAAGTGTCCGCCTGCTTTATGGACGGCGTCAGTCACTTTTTTCCAACCTTTGACATGTGCGTCAGTATAAATGCCTGGCGTGGTTGTGTAGCCTTGGCCATCGTCGGAGGGCTGCGTTCCTTCAGCAATCAACAGTCCGAGTGAGGCGCGCTGGGCATAATAATCTGCGACATAGTCATTTGGAGTGCCGTCAGCTTTAGCGCGGCTTCGGGTCATTGGCGCCATAGCAAGGCGGTGTTTGAGCTGCATTTTGCCGACTTTAACGGGTTGCCACAAAGTATTCATTTGAAATCCCTTTTAAAAAATTGAAACGCGCAAACAAGGTTGCCGTTCCCACAATCTGGGGAATGCATATATGTAATACAAGTGGGTACAGTTATAGAACAGCCACAAAAAAACTATGGAAAAATATTTTTTACTCTGCGGAATTTATTTTTCGTAATGATCTGCCACGAGTTTGTTCAACAACCTTACACCCCAGCCTGAGCCCCAGCTTTGGTTGATGGCGGATTTTTCGGCGTCCATTGCCGTGCCAGCAACGTCTAAATGCGCCCATGGCACTTTGTTGACGAAGCGTTGCAGGAATTGGGCGGCGGTGATGGAGCCGGCGAAACGGCCACCGATATTTTTCATGTCGGCGATGTCGCTGTCTATCATCTTGTCGTAGGCGGGTGTGAGTGGCATGCGCCAGACTTTTTCGCCTGTGGCGTAACCTGCATCTGAAATACGTTTTGCAAGTTCGTCATTATTTGAAAACAGCCCTGCATGTTCTTTGCCAAGCGCGACCAAGATTGCGCCTGTGAGCGTGGCCAAGTTGATCATGAATTTTGGTTTGAATTTGTCTTGGATATACCAAAGAACATCAGCCAAAACGAGGCGGCCTTCGGCATCCGTGTTGAGAACAGCGATGGTTTGGCCTGACATGGATTTGACCACATCTCCGGGGCGTTGGGCATTGCCGTCAATGGCGTTTTCAACGAGGCCGATTGCACCGATGACGTTGGCTTTGGCTTTGCGTTTGGCGAGAGCCAGCATAAGGCCTGTGACACAAGCCGCGCCGCCCATATCACCTTTCATGTCTTCCATGCCGCCTGCTGGTTTAATGGAAACACCGCCTGTATCAAAGGTTACACCTTTGCCGATGAAGGCAATTGGTTGTTGGCCTTTCTTGCCGCCGTCCCAACGCATAACGACAAGCCTGGCTTCGAAAGGTGAGCCTTGAGCCACACCCAGCAGTGCACCCATGCCAAGTTTTTTCATTTGGGCTGGGGTTAGAATTTCGATTTTGACGCCGGCTTTGGCGAGTTGCTTGGCGCGGTTAGCAAATTCTACTGGATAGAGAATGTTAGCTGGCTCATTGACGAGATCACGCGCGAAGTGATTGCCTTCGCGGATGGCAGACAGCGGCGCAAATTCGGCTTTGGCTTTTTCTGCGCTTGCGGAATGGATGGTGATGGAATCGAGCGGCTTTGCTTTCTCTGGCTTCTTGGATTTGTATTGGTCGAAGCTGTAAACACGGAGCGATGCGCCAGAAGCCAGCAATGCGGCTGTTTCAGCTTCAGATAAGGTTTTGTGGCTGGCCACGGCAATTGCGGCGGAGGTGACTTTGGCTGATTGTAATGCGCCTGCGATTGCGCCGCCGAGCATTTCGGTTTCATGGGCTGTGATCGAATCAACCTTGCCAAGGCCCATGACGAAAATGCGGTCATAGGTTCCGCAAGCGATGACATCCATTATTTGATCGCGTTTACCCTCGAAATTAGCCGCTTTGATTGCGCGGGTCAGTTGGCCTTTGCTGGATTTATCCACAATGTTAGCGGCGGCTGACAGTTTGCCGCCTTCAGTTGCGAATACGACGATTACGCCCGATTTCGGCAATGTGGCGTTGGCAAAGGCTATTTTCATTGGAGAATCCTTGATTTGTATGATGGCTTGCATAGCGGGCTGGGCTTTTAGCTTCAACTGGGCATTTATGAGCTGTTAACCAATACGGCTGGAAACTGGCATGGACTCTTATTTTCACCAGTTTGTTGCGAAATATTTCTTCCCTTCACGGCGCGGTTAAAAGTCGTTAAGGATTGATTGTCGTTTTGTTATCTTTTGGTGGTGGTGTTTGGGGCAGTTCAAGCAAAGATCAAGTGCTTTGAGCCGACTGCGGGAAACTGTTTCCTGCGGGGCGCTGGCGCTTGGACTTGCGGTGCTGGGTTTTGCCTCACCTGCTGTTGCGATTACTGAAAAAACTTTGATCGAGCCCAATCTAAAAATGCCGCCCAAGGGCACCAAAGTTGATGTGTTGGCCGACAAGATTACCTATGACCCGCGCTCACTCAATGCGGTGGCAACGGGGACGGTGAGGCTGGTTTACGGGCCGTTTACTTTAGTGGCCACACGGGTTGAATATAATTCGAAGACGGGTGCGTTCAAAGCCAATGGTTCAGTGGTGATCCGCGAACCTAATGGCAATATTCTCAAAGCTGATTCCATCGATCTCGCTAATAAATTCAAAACCGGGTTTGCCGAACATGTGAAAGCGTTGTTGACCAACAATGTGACGATCACCGCAGAATATGCGCGGCGCTATGAGGGTGAGATTACGGTTTATACCCATGCGACTTATACAGCATGCACAGAATGCAAAACACGCAGCGGGCGCCCTCTGTGGCAAGTGGTGGCTGATGAAGCGACACATGATAACAAGGCGCATGATATTCATTATGTGAATCCAAAATTGCAGATTGGTGGTGTGACCATCGCTGCTGCACCTTATTTCACTTATCCTGATCCATCGGTGAAGCGCCGTTCCGGTTGGCTTATTCCTGATGTGAAGTTTGGTGGTGCTTTTGGAGCAGGAATTGCGCCGGTTTATTTTTGGGCAATAGCGCCTGACTATGATTTGACGTTCAGGCCTTTGTTTACAACGCGACAAGGGCCAGTGGCGGATGTGGAATTTCGGCAAGCGACGGCTACTGGAAAATATAATATCCGAGCAATCGGTGTGCACCAATTTACGCCTTTGACGGGTGAAGACAATCATGAATGGCGCGGCGCTCTTGAGACTGAGGGCAAGTTTAAAGCGGACGAGGATTGGAATTGGGGATGGAACGGCACGTTTGTGAGCGACCGCACGTTTCTTGATCACTATGGTTATGATGGACGCGAGATTGCCTATAACAATATTTACGCCACCGAAATTCGCGATCAGGATTATGTTTCAGCACAGCTGTTGAATTTTCAATCGCTCTCAACTTATGTCGATCAAGCTGACTTACCTTATGCAATGCCTTATGTTTCGGGCGAGCAGGTATTCAAGAATGTTTCGTTTGGTGGCGACATTAGTTTTGACTGGAGTGCGTATTCGCTTCACCGCGATAGGGCCAGCACACCCTATACCACGGTCAATCACGGCACCGATCAAACACGTGGCGTGCTTGATGTAAATTGGAAAACACAATTTACCACTGATAACGGGATTGTGGTTTCACCGTTCGCCAAAGTTCGTAACGAAATTTATATTACCGATAATGTGCCAGCCGCCTCCAGCACGAGCGAAACCACGGGGCAGATTTTACCGTCGACGGGTGTTGATGTGCGCATGCCGTTTATTTCGTCTTCGCAATATGGCCAAAGCATTATAACGCCGGTATTCCAATTGATATCCGCAGCCGATCAGACAAACGTGAACCAGTGGGGCAATGAAGACGCGATCACGTTGAACTTTGATCATACGAGCTTGTTCCTTTCTGATCGATTTACCGGGCAAGATCGTTATGAGGGTGGCACACGTGCGAATGTTGGCGCTACGTATGCTTATTATGATGCCAATGGCGGGTTCGTTCGCGCAAGTTTGGGCGAGTCGGTTCATATTGCGGGGCAAAACAGTTTTGTGGCGGGCTCAGGCCTCAGCGGCGAGAATTCTGATGTGGTGGGAAACATCGTTTTCCAACCTTGGAGTGACCTATCGATTTCTTATGAAGCGCGCATGCTGAATGACTTTTCGGCCCTTGACCGACAAGAGGCATTGGCCAGCCTCACTTTTGACAGGATTTCCGCCAATCTGGGCTATCTGAACATTGCTGCCGAACCAAACTATGGCCGTATCCGCGCTGAAAATTGGGTGCAAGGCGATGTTAAGGTTGGCCTCGAAGACGGATGGAATGTGTTTGGCGGGCTAACGTATGACATTGGCTATAGCCAGATTACGCGCAAAACTTTTGGACTGGAATTTGACTGCGAATGCATGAACTTCAAAGTGGCTTATACCGGAACCAACGATCCGTTTACCCACGAAACCGAAGACAAAGTAATATTGTCGCTAGAGTTAGCAACGTTGGGCAAGGCCACGGTTGCGGCCGGTTTCTGATGATCTTCAGATCGGTTCTCGTATTTGTTTTGCTTATCGTATTGTGTCAGCCCGTTAATGCACAGGAAGCCTCTGTTATCGCGACAGTGAACGACCATCCCGTGACGAGCTTTGACATTGACCAGCGCATTAAATTGTTGAGTATTTTGGGACAGAGTGGTGGCTTTGACCGTAAGAAAATTGGCAATGCGCTGATTGACGATGTGGTGAAAATCGATGAAGCACGGCGCTATAAGATCGACCCGACTGAGAAAGAAATTGATGAGCGCTTAGGTGGCATGGCCAAGGGCCTTAAAACAGATATGGTGGGCCTCGAAGGCAAACTGGGCAAGCAAGGGCTGACGCTGAATACCATGCGCCAATATGTTTCTGCGCAAATGTCTTTCAGTCGGCTGCTCACGGCGAAATATAAAGAGAAAATTGCGGTCGATCCGGGCGAGATTGATAAGAAGATGGCGGAAGTTACGGCTGATATTAACGGCAAAGTTAAAAAAATAATGGCTGATCCCAGACGGCAACCGATTGAAGTTTACAGCATTCTTCAGATTGATTTTCCGGTTGAGGGTGGAGATCCGCAATTGATGCAATCGCGCGCCATTGAGGTGGGGCAATATCTGCAAAAATTCAAAGGCTGCGGCTCTGCGCGCGCTGCGGCTGCTGGGATATTCAACGTCAAAATTGGCAAGGTGATTGAAGCCGACGGTCGAAAATTGCCGCCTCCGCTGAAGGCCGCATTGCGGGCCAAAGGTATTGGCGGCGCCATTGGGCCTGTTCGTGGGCCCAAAGGCGTTCAGGCGATTGCTTGGTGTGGGCGGCGGATGATTGTGCCTCCTAAAATCAATGCGCCACTGCCGACGCGGGCAGTGATTGAAAATATGGCGCTGAATGAAAAGTTCGATCGCGTTGAGCAGAAATATTTGGCTATTATGCGCAAAGGTGCCGTGATTGAATATAAAGATCAGTCTTTCGCAAAATGAAACCCCTCGTTCTAACCATGGGCGAACCTGCAGGTGTTGCACCTGAGATTACGGCGCAGGCTTGGTTGGCTTTGCGGAATGATCCATCGCATCAGTTTTGTTTGATTGGGGATGCTGCGGTTTTCGAGGTACGGGCCAAGGCTGCCGGGTTTGATGTTTCGTTTGTTGGTATTGAACGTGTATCTGATTGTGCCTCGGTTTTTGGGCGTGGTGTTCCAGTACTTCATCGGCCCCTGCCCGTTTCATCCGTTGCGGGAAAACTCGATACGCGTAATTCTGCTGCAGTGATTGCCTCGATTGATGAAGCGGTGCGGCTTTGTTTTTCGGGTGAGGCTTCTGGCATGGTGACCAATCCCATTCAGAAAGAAACACTTTATGATGTGGGGTTCAAGCACCAAGGGCATACGGATTATTTGGCGTCGCTCGCCAATGTTTCTGGTCATGAAGTGATGATGCTGGTTGGTGCGGGGCTTCGCGCGGTTCCTGTGACAGTGCATATTCCGCTGGCTGATGTGCCCAAGGCTTTGACAACTGAGGCCATTGTTGCGCAGGGCAAAGTGGTGGCGGAAAATTTGCAGCGGTGGTTTGGGATTGCAAAGCCACGAATAGCGGTGACCGGACTTAATCCGCATGCGGGCGAAAATGGCGCGATGGGCAAAGAAGATCAGTTGGTTGTTGCCCCTGCTGTTGCTTTGTTGAAGGCGGCGGGAATTGATGTGTTTGGGCCGATTTCGGCAGATACGGCGTTTCATGCTGAGGCACGTGCCACTTATGATGCAATCCTTTGCATGTATCACGATCAAGCTTTGATCCCCGTGAAGACGCTGGATTTTCACGGTGGGGTGAATGTGACTTTAGGGTTGCCTTTTATTCGCACCTCGCCTGACCATGGCACAGCGCTTGGGATTGCTGGCAAAGGTGTTGCGAACCCGACGAGTTTGATTGCAGCCATTCGCCTGGCTTCATCGATGGCTGCGCGCGCATGAGCGATGATGGTTTGCCACCCTTACGCGAAGTGATCGCGACGCATGGTTTGGCGGCAAAGAAATCTCTAGGGCAGAATTTTTTGTTCGATCTCAATCTCACGCGGCGCATTGCGCGGGCGGCGGGGGATTTGAAGGGTGTTACTGTTGTTGAGATTGGACCGGGGCCTGGAGGACTGACACGAGCGCTTTTGATGGAGGGTGCATCTAAAGTGATTGCGGTGGAGCGCGATGAACGCACATTGCCAGC
>CAXTKN010000095.1:0-9231 GCA_964244805.1 uncultured Aestuariivirga sp. | reverse complement strand
GCGGCGGCATTAACGCCGTTGTCGAAGGTGGCGATCCGTTATCGGCTGGCGACTTCATTGGCAAGTGGATGAGCGATGTGCGCGACGTGGCCGCTGGTGTGCGACATGAACATGGCAATCACGAACATCTCAACACGCTGGTTGAACGCGCGTCGGTCGAACATTCTTTGGCTAATCTCCGCACCTTCCCATGGTTGCGTACGCGCGAACACAAGGGCGAACTGGGCATGTATGGGGCTTGGTTTGATATTGGGTTGGGGGAGTTGCACGCTTATGACGACGCGGCGCATGCGTGGAGCTTGATATAATATGAGTGAGCTTACTACAGCTGCCGAACCGCAAAAACACAAAATGACCGATATCAGATTTATAGCCTGATATCAGCCATCTCTACCTCAGGGAAATATCCGCTCAAGATCAACATGACCTTTGACGGAGTCGTCAAAGGTCAGAAAAGTTGATCGAAAATCTAAACTTAAAGCGATTTTGACCTTTTCAAGAAAAATCAAAACGCTCTAGGCTGTATTAGCCGTGATGGCTGGACGAAAGATTGTCCATCATGTTCTGCAAAATGCGCTCCAATTGAATGTTGCGAGCCTTCATTTCCTTCATCATCTGCATCATCTTTACCATTTGATTGTGCATCGAATCTTTTGCGTAAACTGGGCCAGACAAAATGGCGATGGCGGCAACAGCAATAATCAATTTTTTCATAGTAGTCTCCTCTAACTTATCCCGTGCAATTTGAATTTCAGAGGTATCCGGGTCGACTCCCTCGCCACACATAATGTTTGATTTACAGGGCGAAAAGAAATGCCTTGTGGTTATCGATTACATTCAGGCGAGTTATCGTCGTTCGACAAAATTTGGCCAAAGACACGCAGGTTCAATTATAACTCCGGAGTATGTGTGATTACCTAACAGGTATTTCCAATCAATTCTGTGCTCGTACACACTTGTAAGTCATTGAACTATTTGGAGAGCACCATGACAAAATCACGAAAGCAGTAACTCATCACCCAAAACTATTTTGGAATTTTATCCGAGGTCGAAACTCGTTCCTAATCTCAGTTCCAAAATATGGCTTTTTATCGCTTAAAACCATGTCCAAACCAGCACATTTGAATACTGTTTTTAATCAATAACGAAATTGTGAAAATTGCGGCGATAGAGCTCACGTTCTCCGCCGCCATGTTCATTTGAACGCGAGCGCAAACGTTAATTTCAGCAAGCTTGTTTGTATTAACGTGTAGTGCCGCCAATGATCCAAGAAACTATATGAGGATTTCATTATGGTTAAGTCGGAAAAACTGTCGATGGAATTCTATCAGATCAAATACTTCTTGGCTGTGGCCAAGCATAATAATTTTACGCATGCCGCAACGGCCTGTAATGTTTCGCAGCCTGCTTTGACGCGCGCCATCCAAAGGCTTGAACACGTGATGGGCGGAGCCCTGTTCCAGCGTGATGCGAGGCACACAAGCCTTACCCCTTTGGGGAAAATAATACTTCCCTTCCTGCAAAGCATGATTGAATTTGCCGATACCGCGATGCATGAAGCCAAAAAACAAACCATGTTTCGCAGTATTTCGCTGTCGATCGGCATTGCCGGAACAATTGGCCCGCAATACCTAGCCAATCTCTTGCGTCAACTCACTGTCATGTCACCCAAAGTGGAAATCAAAATTTTGCACGGCACCAGCCGTGAAATTCAAGATATGCTGTTTTCTGGAGATATCGAAATTGGAATTGCCGCCATGCGCGATATTCCGGAACAGATAAAAGCAGAGTCTCTTTTTGATGAGTATTACTATGTGGCTTTTCGAAAAGGCCATCGGTTTGAAAAATTAGAAACAGTGTCGTTCCAAGATCTTGCGAATGAAAATCTGATTGAACGGCTCAATTGCGAATATCTTGATGCCATCACACTCGCATTGATGAAACACACACCCCAACCGATTATCTGTTATCGCAGTCAAGACGAAGGCCTCATTCAGGAAATCGTTGCGGATGGAGTGGGCTGTTCGATTGTGCCAAAATCACTGGTGTCCAATCCAAACATCCAACTGCGTCTGCTTGCCAATCCATCTTTTCAGCGCAGCGTTTCAGCAATAACCATACGCGGCATTCGCCATTCCGAAATTCAACGCAAGTTTCTGAATCTTTGCGTGACTAAAGCAAGGTTGCAATCTGATGGAGCTTTGGAACCAATGTTGCTGGGGCAGGAAAGCGGGATTCAGTAGCTGATAAGTTTACATTGTTGGGCATGAAATTTGACGCTCTTAGCCCGAGATTCCTGATGATCGTTGACCCAAACCCTTAGCCATGGCAACCATGCGTGAGATGGGGAATTGACGTGGCGCGCAGGAAATCGGTCAAGGCGGTTGAAGCCGAATTAGAAGATGATAGCATTTCGGCAGAAGAGCGTCAGGAAGGCGAAAGCTTTAAAGGTGCGGACGCTGCCTTTGCCGAGTTAAGACGCCCACCCGAAACATTAGAAAATCCTATAGCTGAAGTTCGAAAACGCGAATCTCCTCATCGCCAGATTCTGGATTTACTTGAAGAATTTCGCAAGGCAACGGTGAACATCGTTTTTGCAGGCATTGTCGGCCTGCTGGTTCTGACTGTCGTTAAAGTTATCAGTGTCGATGAATTGGCCATCGACCCTGTCACCTTGCCGAAGGCGCTTAAGGATCTGGGTTTTACAGAAGAGGGGGTGGCACTTTCGCTCTCCGATAACATGTTTAAAATATTTGAAACCAGTGATGTTTATAAACGTACCTTCAACGTAAAGGCCAAGATTGAGGAGGGGGATTTTGCCGTCCCGGTTGCCGGATTGTCGTTTGGTTCAGCAATCAGGTTGGTAAGACAGCTGGCAGGCTTTCCCCAGCGTCATATTGCAGGTGAGATCGTTTGTTCCGCAGAGCCTTGCAATGCCTCGACGATGGAATTGCATTTGCGCGTGATGGACGGCATTCACCAGCCCAGCGTTTTGTCAACAGTTAAAGGCGAATCTGTAGATGCGGTTTTGGTGGCTGGTGCTGAAAAACTATTGCGCGTTGCCGATCCGATGAGCCTTGCGGCCTATTATTTTGATGTTGGTGGACAAGCAAAGCCACGCCGTGCTGAGGCGATAGAAATTGCGAAGGATGTCGCAGTGGGCAGAAGTGGCGGCGGCGCTGCGATTAGTGGCATAGATCAGGCCGTAGCGTTCAACATATTGGCGATGGATTCCTTCAGTCGTTCAACAGGCAATGACGATCAATTTGACTACGCGGTGGGCCTCATTGAAGCTGCAATAAAAGCCAATCCCGAATATGTTCCATCCTATAGTAATTTGGGCGCAATGTTATCAGCACGCGGTCATTTCAAAGATGCTTCTGCGAAATACCAAGAAGCATTGCGACGTGAAAATTTGCCGTGGTTGCGCCGCGATCTCGCAAGAACCTATTTCGAAAACCGACAATACGCCGAGGCTGAAGTTGAATTTAGTTCTCTCGTGCAAACCAATGCGCGCGATTATGAATCAATCAACGGCTTGGGTGCTGTGCTTATGCAAAATGGAAACACCAAAGGCGCAATTGAGCAGTTCACAAAGTCAATTGCCGTCAACCCGGACTTTCCCGATGCGCATTGCAATTTAGGTTTGGCTTATAAGAGCGAAGGTGATTTGGAGGATGCTAAAGCGAGTTTTGGCACATGCCTCAAACTGGCTGCAGAAGGATCGCAGTTGAAAGCCAATGCTCAGCGGCTGATAGATCAGCTGGATATCAGGGCTACGAATTGAGATTATTGAACCTGATACTCATTCTTTTGTCAGCGTCGCGCGCTGCTCAAACCTTCATCAGGAATTATAATGTCTGCGTTTGGAAAACAGGCTGCTAATTCTTTTCGCGCTGCAAAGCCTGCTTCAAGATTTGTGCAATTGATTATTCCTAACCGAAATCCTCCCGGTGGCATGGGGTGCAGTTCGTCGGCCTGCAATTCATGAAATGTAATCTGTAAACTTTTGATAAAGGGCAGGGCTCTGATTTTTGATTGCACGCTTTTCGCAGGATGATGAAATGGGCCGCCATGGCGGGCAAACAGGGGCACAGAATAGCCTTCAATGTCGTTCAAAACGTCCCTAGCCCAGATGCCATCGGTATAGAGAGCAACCAAAGCCTGCATCCAATTTGGCCCATATAGATCGCACCATTGATCTGCAAATCGCAGGTGGGTTTCAATAATGTGGCCGTTGATTGTTTCGAAATTCATCATGCCGGTGTAATTGGCCATGTTCTCAACAATCCACGCATTCAAGAAATATTCGAGTTGTAGAATGGGTTTTGCGTGGATCACCCAATGTTTGAACATGCCTTCATGCCAAGAAAGCCCCGTCGCGTGGCGGCACCATTTGACTTGGCCATTCACGATAGCGCAATCCGTTGAGATGTGTTCGCCGTCAAACAGCTCCATCCACATATGGCCAGGCTTTGAAAATGTTTCAAAATCGCTGTGCGAAAAAATAGCTTTGCCTTCTATCCCCATCCCCTTGAGATTGATATTTGGTTTGGAAAATACGGGAAATGTTTTGGGAGGGGCGTCATGGAGTCCGCTTCGAATGCCTTGGGTTTGTGCGATCTTTAGTTTGTCATAGATCCAGCGTTGCTCGGGATACCAGTCCCAGCAATCGCCATCATCGGTTGGGATTAATACATTGGCGGGGCATGCGGCTTTTTCGAAAAACTGCAATCGCCAAGGGTCGCGTTCACAAATTGGCATGATCGAAAATATAAAGTTTAGTCATGCACTGCAAAACTCAACTCAGCTATTTAAGTTCCCAGCTGATATTCACGTCCACCGAAATCACTTGAGAACCTTGGGCGATCGGAACAGGCGCTGAATCGGCTGACATGGCCTTGGCGCGGCTGAACATCACTTGTGGTTCCGACACACCGCCGCTTTCTGAGATTGACATGATGTTGCCCAGATTAATGGATGCTGCGCCCGCATAAATCTGCGCCTTATGGGTTGCGTCTTTCACAGCCAGTTTGCGCGCTTCGTCCATCGCGTCGTCAGGTTTAGAAACTGAAAATGATATGCCGTTGATTTGGTTCGAGCCAGATGAAACTGCTTTATCAAGCAATGCGCCCAAGCCATCGATTTTGTGAACAATAACCGTCACCGAATTGGTCACGTCGTAGCCCACCAGTTTGGGCACTTGGCCGCCATTCTGGCCATAATCCAAACGCGGATTTACAGAAAAGTTAGACGTCGAAATATCTTTGTCGTCAATGCTTGCGGCTTTCAAATTTGCCATCAGCTCAGTCATCGCCTTGGTATTGGCGTCAAGTGCTGCCCGGGCGGTTTCTGCTGAGCTTACAACACCCATATTTATTACGGCCATATCCGGCACAGCGCGCACTTCGCCATGGCCCGTTAATGAAATTAAACGGTTCATTTTCACCTCATCTGCAAAAGCTGGGTTTGCTGCTAAAACAGCGGCTAGTAAAATTGAGGTCAAAAATAATTTCATCGTCCATCCTTTCGTTATAAACATTATCTAGGAATAAAATACGGCACAATTATGACCAACTGAAAATTATCTAAATGGCGGCTCGTCGAAGCTTCTCAGCTTTCTTGAATGCAAGCCTTCGCGGCTGGCACGCAATTTATCAATTGAGGCCAGACCAATCATCAAATGCTCGGCAACGGCTCGGTCGTAAAATGCATTTGCCGCACCTGGCAGTTTGATTTCACCATGAAGCGGCTTATCCGATACGCAGAGCAAGGTGCCATAAGGCACGCGGAAACGGTAACCTTGGGCGGCTAACGTTCCCGATTCCATATCCACTGCAATAGCGCGTGATAGATTTATGCGCTTTCGTTCCATCGACCAGTGGAGCTCCCAATTACGGTCATCATAGGTCACCACTGTTCCAGTCCGAAGCCGTGCTTTCAAAGCCTCGCCGGTTTCACCCGTCACTTCGGCTGCTGCATATTGCAAAGCCAGTTGCACTTCGGCCAAGGCCGGAATTGGAATTTCAGGGGGCAGCACAGAATCCAAAATATGATCTTGACGCAAATAGGCATGGGCCAAAACATAATCACCGATGCGCTGCGATTGACGAAGCCCGCCGCAGTGACCAATCATCAACCAGCAATGCGGGCGCAGCACAGCAAGATGGTCGGTCATGTTTTTGGCGTTCGAAGGGCCAACACCGATATTGACCAGCGTTACTCCGCCTTCGCCATCACTGCGCGAAAGATGATAGCCCGGCATTTGAAATTTGTGCCATTGGCTTGAACCTAGTATTTGAGCAATTTCTGCTGCATCCATGCCACGTGTGATCACGCCGCCACCTGGGATATGCATCGCCTTATATGGGCCATCAATTGAAAGTTGGGTTATGCCCCAATTGATAAATTGGTCAACATAGCGGTGATAGTTCGTCAGTAAAATCCATGGCTGAACATTTTGCCAATGTGTGCCCGTATAGTGTTGCAAGCGCTTTAAGGAATAATCGACACGCACAGCATCAAACAGTGCCAAGGGCAGGGGCGTGCCGTTTTTTTGCTCCCATTGACCATCGGCGATTTCATCGCCAACCAAAGCCAATTGAGGGATCGGGAAATGCAGCGCGAGTTCGGCAGCTGTTACATTGCCGCGACCCAAATCGTTGCCGCTTTCGAGAACATAAGGATAGGGGATTTCTTGGCTGGATATGCCGACTTCAATCTTGGCATCATAATCTTCCACCAAATGTTTGAGCTGGGAAATGAGATAGCGCTGAAAATGAGCAGGCTGCGTTATAGTGGTTACGTAGGTTCCGGGGCCCTGGAATTTGGCATAGGCCCGCGCAATCGTGGGCTGAAGGCCATTGGCGGTATAGGTAACCCTCAGTTCGGGATAACAAAATTGATCCCGGTCAGCGGGTTTTGGCGCGAGGCGCTTATCAAAATAGGCATCAAGAGCAGCTTTTAGGGCTTTTGTAGCCTTGGCATGAAGCTCAATCAGCTGTTGGACGGCAAGTTCTGGGGAAAGTGATTTGTTTTTCATATTGAAGTTCTAGCATAGCTTTCAAAAATGATGTAGCGATGACAAAACCTTGGGGGCCTATAGCTCAATGGTTAGAGCCAGCGGCTCATAACCGCTTGGTTCCAGGTTCGAGTCCTGGTGGGCCCACCATTTTTTGCGTTATGCAGTCCGCTGCATTTTTGCAGAGTTGTTTTTGTCGTGTAAGTCAGCTGCCAGCGCAGCTTGATCGGCTGGCAACGGTTTTGAAATAACATAGCCCTGCACAGAATCAGCTTTAAATCTGCGAAGCACGTTGAGCTCAATTTCGGTTTCAGCACCTTCGGCTACCACAACCATTCCAAGACCATGAGCAAGATTGATGATTCCCTTTAGCAGCTCGGTGTTTTTGCTTCCGTCTCTCGCATCTTTTACGAAAGCCCGGTCAATCTTCAATTTATCAAACGGCAAATGCTCAAGATAAGACAGCGATGAATAGCCAGTACCGAAATCGTCTAAAGCCGTAATGATCCCAAGAATCTTAAAATTTTCAAGCATCTTTTGCACGATGTTCATGGATTTCCCCACAAACACACTTTCGGTCAGTTCCAAGCATAATAGATGAGCGGGCAAATTTGTATCAGCCAATACTTCACGCACATGTTCGACAAAACTTGATTGCAAAATTTGAGCCGTAGAAACGTTCACGGCCACTGTCCATCCGGGCTTGCCAGCGTCATGCCAGATCTTTGCTTGTTGGCACGCAATTTTTAAAATCTGTTCGCCCAAAGCTGAAATCAAACCGGCCCTCTCTGCGGCAGGAATAAATTTGGAAGGCGGAATGGGGCCCTTCACAGGGTCTATCCAGCGCGCCAAGGCCTCGAAGCCTTCGACATAGCCCGTTTCCAAACTGACCACCGGTTGAAAATATGCGGTAATTTGATTCCGGGCCAATGCGGCGCGCAGGCCTTTAATAAGTTCCGCTTCTTCATTAAGCGCTTCAACCATTTCCCTTCTGAAAAATGAGATGTGGCTTAAACCTGAATTTTTGGCGTCGTGAAGTGCCAAGTCGAGCTGCTTTTGAATTTCAGCTGGGCTGACTGCTTCCTCGGAAATGAGTGCGATACCTGTGGAAACCGACGCGTGAATTTCATGACCCAGAATTCTTAAAGGCTCATAAAGCGTTGAGATCATTTTTGCTAAAACGTCGTGGGCGAGAGAGGTAGTGGTGGCACCCGGCACGATTGCGGCAAATTCGTCTCCGCCAATGCGCAAAATCGAACCGTTTTCGGGCAACTCAGATTTGAGGCGGGCGGCCACATCCATGAGAAGCGCATCGCCAATTCCGTGCCCCATGGCGTCGTTGATGGCATGAAAATTGTCGATGTCAAAAATAAAATACGCAGCTGAGCTAGTCTTGTTTTTGTGTGAATCTTCCAGCATGCGTTGAAAGTTCGCGCGGTTTGGTAGTCCGGTCAGCGGATCAAAATATGCCAGTTGGCGCAAAGAAGCATCGCGTTGGCGAATATCGCTGATCATCGAGTTGAAGGTTTCAACAAGCACTTTGGTTTCGCCCTCGGCTTCTCCAACCGTTGCCTTTTCGAAGCTGCGCGTCTCGCGCATTTTTTGCATCGCGTTGGTCAGCAAAACGATTGGGTTTACTATTCGGTCGCGGAGAGGACCCGAAATTGGAAATGCTAACAGTGCAGCAACAATGGACGCCAGTGCCGTTGTTACTAAAGTCCATAAAAGCTGGGATCTGATATCGCGGATGTCGCCCAGGATCAGAAGCTTGCCAACTCTTTCGTCGCCACGAACAATGTCTACGGCAATCGGCATGTTGCCTTTGGTCAGAAGTTTGAAGTTGCTCGGTTGGCCTTCCACTTGGTCGGATGTGAGAAATATTACATTGCCCATTGATGCAATTGTCTGGCCGTTCGTATCTATCGCTGCTGCATACAAAACGTTAGGAACGCGGGTGATCGAACGCAAAACCTTTTGAGCGGCCGAACGATCTTGTGTTTCAATGTTATCAGCCAGAGCAGATGCATAAATATAGGCAGTGCTTTCGAGTTGTGTCCTCTTGTCCTGCACAGATGTATTGAGCTGAAGCACACCCAAAAAAACGGCGAGTAAAATCATTGCGCTGAATACTGAAAACGCAATAAGCGCGGCAATTTTGCCGCCAATCGTTTTTCTTTTTGGCAGATTAATTCCCATCTCGACCCCAATTC
>CAXTKN010000094.1:0-9443 GCA_964244805.1 uncultured Aestuariivirga sp. | reverse complement strand
AAGCCGCACGTTGCTGTCAATCATCGATGAAATTCTTGATACGGCCAAAGCCCAATCAGTCACGGCGAAAAAGCACGTTAACCTCAATCTTCTCGTCGAAAACTTGACCGAACTTATGGCGCCCCGCGCACATGCGAAAGACATTGAAATTTCTGGCCATGTCAGTTGTGAAATTCCCGAGCTGATTGAAAGCAATGAACTGCAATTGCGACAAATCCTTTTCAACTTGGCAGGCAACGCAATCAAGTTCACAGAAAAAGGTGGTGTTGCGATCGATATAGACCTCGATTCGAATGATCAACTGGTGATTAAAATCACCGACACTGGAATTGGCATGACGAGCGAAGAAGCTGCGCGCATTTTTCAAGACTTTGTGCAGGCCAATGCCAACACCGCAAAACGCTTTGGTGGAACGGGTTTAGGACTTGTCATTAGCCGTAATTTAGTTGTCGGGATGGGTGGGACGTTGGAGGTTTCGAGTAAAGTGGGCGAAGGCAGCTGTTTTGAGATTATCTTGCCCGGGCCATACCAACGCCCAAAAACTCATGAAATACTACCCTTGGTCAATACTAAATTTGCTCTTGCACTTGATGGTGGAGTGAGTTCTCGGCATTTAGAAATGCGATTAATTCAGTTTGGCGCTAATGTTACCCGCGTTGAGACTGCGGCCGAACTACAGAGATTGCTGAAATTGCCTAACTCTGAGCTGCAAATAATCGCCGACTTGAGCTTTGAATCTGGTTTAAAGAAATGGGCATCCAGGAACGCAGAACATTCTGATAGAACGCCAAAAGTTTGGGTAATGATGAGAGCTGAAGAGCGGCGATCTCACAAACTCTTTTTGGGGAAGCCCTTCGCTGGTTATCTGCTAAAGCCGTTGCGAAGATCCAGCCTGCTTTCGCTCATGTCCGCATCCAGCAATGATGTAATTCAACAAGCCAGCACCGAGCTAAGGGCGATTGTAGCAAAGGCCAAAGTAAAACCGAAGGTCAATGTTGGACTTTCAGTTCTCCTTGCTGAAGACAACCCCGTTAATGCGTTGCTCATTCGCACAATGCTTGAACGAAGCGGGCACCAAGTTCATCATGTTTCCAATGGTTTGGCAGCATTGAATTATTTTGATAGCGGTCAAAAAATTGACCTCGCTTTATTCGATATTGAAATGCCAAAACTTGATGGCTTGGAAACTTCAAAGGCCATTCGCCTGCGCGAAAAAGAACTGCCAAACCAAAAGCCACTTCTAATTTTGGCATTAACGGCTAATGTTCGCGCTGAAGACATCGCAGCTTGCTTGGCCTCAGGTATGAATGATCATCTTTCCAAGCCTTTCGATCAGGTCGATCTCGAAGAAAAAATAGAACGTCTTCTCGGCCACCTGATTGCCGCATAGACTTTTCGCGCGGCCCAAAATTCGCATTCTTGTGATAGATTAGCTATAGCTCTTTTTATCTAAAGGAAGCCTAGTTGAACTCTCAATCTGAAATCACCAAGCGTGGCGCGTTAAAGGTAAGACTTGCGACATCGAGCAAAGAGGTTTGCGTTGCGCAGAAGCTCCGTTACCTGGTCTTTCACGATGAACTAGGCGCAAAATTAAACGTCCAAAATCGGTTGGCCAGAATTGAGAGTGACGCATTTGATGATATTTGCGATCACCTGCTGGTCATTCGCGAAACCACAACCCACAATTCCGAACTTTTAGTTCACGATGGTTTTGTCATAGGCACGTACCGATTATTAAAGCAAAGCGTTGCATTACAAAATCATGGATTTTATAGCCAGTCTGAGTTTGATATTATGCCGCTGCTGGTTCGAAAGCCCGAGCTCAAGTTTCTGGAGCTGGGTCGTTCTTGTGTATTGAAAGACGAGCGTGGATCAGCGGTGATTGAAATCTTGTGGCAGGGCATTTGGAACTATGTCCGCCACAATCGGATCGATGTGATGATAGGCTGTGCAAGTTTCGATGGCACAGATATCGAAACTCACCGGAATTCGCTTCAGTTGTTACTCGCCAACAAAAATGCCCCCGAAGACTGGCATGTAGCGGCTCATCCTCAACACCGCATTGATTTGAAATCAACCGCTGGTGCGAGACAGGATTCGAGATCAATCATTTCTCATCTCCCTCCGCTGATCAAAGGCTATCTGCGCCTCGGTTGCTTCTTCGGCGACGGCGCTGTTATTGACGATGTATTCAATACCATCGATGTTTTGGTTATCCTGCCTATTTCAAATATTAACCCGCGCTATTTTACAAGATTCGGCGAACCTACCAATTGATGTCAAAAGCGGCGATGGCAGCCAGATTGACAATATCATTGGTGGTTGCTGACATTGATGCAATCTGAACCGATTTCGATAAGCCTGTGAGAAGTGGACCAATAACTGTCACGCCTCCCAATTGCTGCAACATCTTGGTTGAGATTGAAGCCGAGTGGGCCGCTGGCATAACCAACACATTTGCCGGGCCTTTCAGACGGCAGAAGGGATATTGCGCCATCGCTTCCGAGGATAGTGCAACGTCGGCACCCATTTCACCATCATATTCAAAATCAACTTGGCGACTATCCAACACTTTTACAGCGCGTCGCACATATTCAGATCTTTCACCCTTAGGGTAACCAAACGTTGAATAGGAGAGCAGGGCAACACGAGGCTCGGCCATAAAACGGCGTGCCACGCCCGCGGCTTCCTGAGCTATATCGGCCAACTCTTCAGCCGTTGGCAATTCGTGAATGGATGTATCAGCGATAAACACTGTGCGGCCACGCACCAAGGCCATCGACACCGCAATCGGGCGGTGGCCTTGTTTTGCATCAATAGCACGGCGCACGTTATCCAGAGCCACTGAATAGTTGCGGGTTAAGCCCGTCACCATCGCATCAGCATCACCCAAGGCGAGCATGCATGCGGCAAAAATGTTGCGGTCTTGATTTGCCATGCGTTGGCAATCACGGTGGAGGAAGCCTTCGCGTTGCAAGCGACCATATAAGAAATCACCATAATCATTGGTGCGATCGGAAATGCGTGCATTGAGAATTTCAACGCTGTCATGAAGCTCTAGGCCAGAGGCATCCAGAGCATTTTGAATGCGTTCCTCGCGCCCAATCAGAATCGCTTTACCGAGACCTTGGGAGGCAAAACTATGGGCGGCCCTAATCATGCGTTCTTCTTCACCCTCAGCGAAGATCACGCGCTTCGGGTTGCCCTTCACATATGAGTAAATGTTCTGCAACGTGCCGGCGATCGGATCAAGCCGCGCTGAAAGCTGCGCTGCATAAGCATCAAGATCATCAATATTTTTGCGTGCCACGCCGGTGGCCATTGCTGCTTTCGCAACCGCCACTGGAATACGCGAAATCAAACGCGGATCAAATGGCGCTGGAATCAAATATTCACGTCCAAAAGAAAGCTTGGAGCCGTGATAGGCGGCGGCCACTTCGTCTGGCACATCTTCACGGGCTAAACCTGCCAAAGCTTCCGCAGCGGCAATTTTCATTTCTTCATTAATAGTACGCGCGCGCACATCCAAAGCACCACGGAAAATATAGGGAAAGCCCAATACATTATTGACTTGATTTGGGTAGTCCGAGCGGCCTGTGGCCATAATTGCATCTGAGCGCACAGATGCCACGTCTTCTGGCAAAATTTCAGGATCGGGATTAGCCATGGCAAAAATAATCGGGTTTGGCGCCATGGATTTCACCATGTCTTTGGTCAGTGCGCCTGCAATTGATAGTCCTAGAAAGACATCCGCGCCTTTCATCGCATCGCTCAGTGTTCGAGCAGACGTTGGAACGGCATGAGCCGATTTCCATTGGTTCATGCCCTCGGTACGACCTTGATAGACGACACCTTTTGAATCGCACAATATGACGTTCTCATGTGGAACACCAAAAGATTTGGCGAGTTCAATACAGGCAATGGCCGCAGCACCCGCGCCATTGCATACAAGTTTAAATTTCTTAATGTCTCGACCTGTAATATGCAGTGCATTGATCAGACCTGCCATCGAAATAATTGCTGTGCCATGTTGGTCATCATGGAAAACGGGAATATCCATTAATTCGCGCAGGCGTTGTTCGATGATAAAACAATCCGGCGCTTTGATATCTTCGAGATTAATGCCGCCAAAAGATGGCCCGAGGTAACGTACGGCGGCGATAAATTCATCAACGTCCTTAGTATCGACTTCGAGATCAATAGAATCGACGTCCGCAAAGCGTTTGAACAAGACCGCTTTGCCTTCCATGACAGGTTTAGACGCGAGTGCGCCTAAATCACCAAGACCCAAAATCGCGGTGCCGTTGGAGATGACGGCAACCAGATTACCCTTTGACGTATAATCATAAGCAGCGTCGGGGTTTTCAGCGATCTTGCGCACAGGAACCGCAACACCTGGGCTGTAGGCCAGCGACAAATCACGCTGGGTGGCCATGGGTTTGGTGGGGTTTATCTCAAGCTTTCCGGGCTTTCCACGGGAGTGAAATTGCAGCGCTTCCTCGTCGGTAAAAGAGGGCCGTGCAGGTTTTTTGGGTGGTAATGCCATGTTGAAAAGACGCCTGTTGTTGCCAGTCAGAATCACCATAGCCCAGTTTTGAGATCAAGCAAAAGAGCATTGGCGGGTATGGGGCCATATCTGTTATGTGAGCTTTATGGAAGGCAGCAGTTTTAAGAATCCTGAGTTGCAGAATAGCGCTGAAGACAGCGTTTTAACGCCCATGATGGCGCAATATTTGGGTATTAAGGCTAAGCATCAAGATGCACTACTTCTCTACAGAATGGGTGATTTTTACGAGTTGTTCTTTGGGGATGCTGAAAAAGCCTCGGCAACGCTTGGTATTGCGCTCACGAAACGTGGCAAGCACAAGGGTGCTGATATTCCGATGTGCGGGGTTCCGGTCCATGCTATTGATCAATATTTGCAGAAACTGATCCGATTTGGCCACCGCGCGGCGATTTGCGAACAGATTGAAGATCCCGCCGAAGCGAAAAGGCGCGGTGCTAAATCGGTGGTGGCACGCGATGTTGTGAGGCTGATTACGCCGGGCACGTTGACTGAAGATTCGCTGCTTGATTCAAAAGCCAGAAACTATTTGGCGGCGATCACAGCATTTAAAGGTAGCGGCGACATGGCGCTGGCCTATGTTGATATTTCAACGGGTGAGCTGGCCGTCGTTGTGACCGACGAGGGAAGACTGGGCGCTGATCTTGCGCGGCTGAACCCCAGCGAAATGTTGGTGAATGATAGTTTGTTGGATGATGAAATCATCAAGACGAATTTTGGTGTGACGCGCGCTGCCATCACACCCATTGCGGCAAGTCGGTTTGAAAGTGTGGCGGCAGAACACCGCCTCAAAAGTCATTTCAAAGTAGAGACTTTGGATGCGTTTGGTGATTTCAGGCGCGTGGATTTGGCAGCGCTTGGTGCGCTGATTGACTATGTGTCCATCACCCAGGTGGGCCACATGCCTTATCTGCGACCGCCGCGCCGCGAGACGCCAGATGCGGGACTGTTGATTGATGCCGCAACGCGGGCAAACCTTGAATTGACGCGCAGTTTGAGTGGTGAGCGCAAAGGCAGTTTGCTTGGATGTTTGACTGAAACTGTGACTGCCGCTGGCACCCGGCTTCTTGCAGACATTGTGTCGGCTCCACTGGCTGATGCAGAAGCTATAAATGCAAGGCTTGATGTGGTTTCGTTTTTTTATGACAATGAAATGCTACTGCAACAGTTACAAACTGCATTGAAGGCGATGCCTGATCTTGAGCGCGCATTGGCCCGCATTACCGCAGATCGTGGTGGACCTCGCGATATTGGTGCTGTTCGCGACAGTATTTTTGCGTGCAAGAATTTGCTCGGAGTTTTGCATTCGAATGCTGGGCTTGCAGTCCAACCCGAACAACTTGTCGCGTTGCTTAAGCAATTGGGAAAAGTGCCGGTTCACCTTGCTGAAAAATTGCAGCAGGCTTTAGCGCAAGAACTTCCTTATTTGGCGCGCGATGGCGGTTTTATAGCGCGTGGCTTTTCCTTTGATCTCGATGAAAACCGTAAATTGCGCGATGATACGCGCCAAGTGATCGCGACGCTACAAACGCAGTATGCAGAAGCCAGCGGTGTCAAAAATCTCAAAATAAAATACAATAATATGCTCGGATATTTCATTGAGGTTACGGCCCAACAAGCTGAAATCTTAAAGTTGTCTGATGCTGAACAACGCTATATTCATAGGCAGACTATTGCGAGTGCTGTACGTTTTACCACGCTGGAACTGGGTGAGCTTGAACAGAAAATTGCGTTGGCTGCATCGCGTGCGCTGGCTCTTGAAATCGAGATGTTCAAATCTTTCTGCAGCGATATTGTTGCGCACCGTGCAGTTCTCTCTTCTGCGGCTATGGCTTTGGCGCAGCTTGATGTGTTTGTTGGGTTTGCGCATTTGGCAAGGCAGCGGCGTTATGTGCGGCCCGTTATCGACCAAGGTTTGGCATTTGAAATTGAGGCGGGGCGACATCCGATTGTTGAAGAAGCATTGCGCGGGCAGACGGAGCGAGCCTTCGCGGCCAATGATTGCAATTTGAGTGATGACCATAAAAAGCTGTGGTTGCTGACTGGGCCTAATATGGCAGGTAAATCGACCTTTCTGCGACAAAACGCTTTGATTGCAATCATGGCGCAGATGGGAAGTTTTGTGCCTGCTACAAAAGCCCATATCGGTATTGTTGACCGGCTTTATAGCCGGGTCGGTGCTGCTGATGATCTGGCGCGCGGGCGTTCCACATTTATGGTTGAGATGATTGAGACGGCGGCCATCCTCAACCAATCAACTTCGCGTTCATTGGTAATCCTTGATGAAATTGGCCGGGGCACGGCCACTTATGATGGGCTTTCAATTGCTTGGGCGACACTTGAACATCTTCACGATGTGAATTGCTGCCGTGGGCTTTTTGCTACGCATTATCATGAATTGACGGCACTGACCGCCAGACTTCACCACCTTCACTGCGCAACCATGAAAGTGAAAGAATGGAAAGGTGATCTCATATTCCTGCATGAAGTGGCGGCCGGTTCTGCCGAGCGCTCTTATGGAATTCAAGCGGCGAAACTGGCGGGCATGCCAGCCCCAGTCATCCAGCGTGCTACCGAAGTTTTAAAGCGCTTGGAGCAGGGGCGCAATCAAAATCAAAAGATCAATATGATTGAAGATTTGCCACTGTTTTCGGTAGCACCACGCGCTGAGGCTGTGCCATCCCAAATAGACGAACTGCGTGAGCGTTTGGCCAAAATTTTACCCGACGAAGTTTCAGCGCGTGAGGCTCATGCTTTGATCTATGAACTCAAGCAGCTTTTGGATAAACCAGATTCGCGATGACACCAGAACAAAACTTTGCCGATGCATTACAACAGTTGCCAAAACAAGAGGTTTTGGCCACACGCAATGCTGTCTCTGACCTGATTAAAAACTGTCTCTCAGAGTCGCGGCACATAGCCGAACAGCAATTGTTGAAGGACGGCCAAGGAACGCGTTGTGCCGAACATCTTTCACGAACCGAAGATTCTATTATTTGCAACGTGATCGATTTTGCAGCATCGATCGTATTTCCGGGCGACAAAGAAATTGGCCTTTCAACAATTGCCGTTGGCGGCTATGGCCGCGGCACATTGGCTCCCGGCTCCGACATTGATCTTCTATTTCTGATGTCTGGCAAGGGCCGCGAGCGCGCTTCACGAGTCGTTGAATTTTTACTCTACGCACTCTGGGATGCACGCCAGAAAGTGGGCCACGCAACACGCAGTATTGATGAGTGCATAAAGCTTGCCAAGGGTGATAATACAATTCTCACTTCGATCCTCGAGGCCCGCTTCATTTGTGGTGAGAAAGAACTTTTCAATGATTTGGTCATGCGGTTCAGGCACGAAATCGTGAGAACAAGTGCTAAAAAATTCGTGACCGAAAAGCTCGCTGAGCGCGATCAACGTCATGCAAAATCCGGTGAGAGCCGTTATGCGGTTGAGCCCGATTTGAAAGACGGTAAGGGCGGCCTTCGTGATTTGCACACCTTATTCTGGATCGCAAAATTTTTGTTTGATGCCAATTCAACGGAAGAACTAGCTGAGAAAGGTGCATTCACGCGAGCAGAACTAGCATTGTTTAAAAAATGCGAAGATTTTCTATGGGCCGTCCGCTGCCATCTGCATTTTCTTGCCAAGCGCGGCGAAGACCGATTGAGTTTTGACCGCCAAGTCGAAATGGCTGAACGCCTTGGCTATAAAACCCATCACGGTCTGCGCAATGTCGAGCGCTTTATGAAACATTATTTTTTGATTGCCAAAGACGTAGGAGATCTTACCCGTATATTCTGTGCAAGCTTAGAAGCCAAGCAATTCAAAGATGCGCCATCACTTTCACGCATGATTGGAAAGCTTATCCCGCGCAAAAATCTTGGCCTTCAGGGTGATAAGGATTTTAAAATAGAAAGTGGCCGCATTAGTGTGAGCAATGAAAACGTTTTTAAAGTTAACCCGGTTAACATGCTGCGGATATTCAAATTAGCGGGTCATTCAGGATTCGAAATTCACCCAGATGCTCTTAAACTCATTCGTAAGTCGCTGCGTTTAATTGACGAAACTCTCCGCTTGAATGCGGAAGCCAATGCAATCTTTCTTGATATTTTAACAGCAAGTGCAGCACCTGAAACGCTGCTGCGCATGATGAATGAAGCAGGCGTTCTGGGCCGTTTCATTCCGGAATTTGGCAAGATTGTCGCGATGATGCAATTTAGCATGTATCATCATTATACAATTGATGAACATTTGATCCGCGCGGTTGGTGTCCTGTCGCAGTTGGAGCGCGGGACATTGACGGGGGAACACCCACTTTCAGCGTCACTGTTTCCAACTCTCAAGTCGCGTCGTGTGCTTTATGTGGCGACATTGCTGCATGATATCGCCAAAGGCCGCAAAGAAGACCATTCAATTGCGGGTGAACGCGTGGCCCGTGAGATTTGCCCAAAACTGGGAATGAGCGAAGCTGAAACCGACACGGTTGCATGGCTTATTCGCTATCACTTGCTCATGAGCGAGACGTCGCAAATGCGCGATTTAAATGATTTCAAAACCATTCTTGATTTTACCGCGATCGTTCAAAGCCCAGAACGGCTCAAGCTTCTCCTTATTCTCACTGTTGCGGATATTCGTGCGGTTGGACCTGGCGTTTGGAACGGGTGGAAAGGCCAATTACTGCGCACGCTTTATGCCGAAGCTGAACCTGTTTTGAGCGGTGGGCACACTGCTGTTTCGCGTAAAGAACGCGTGCAGGAAGCACAAAAGGTGTTTCTAAATAATTTCTCCGACTGGAGTGAAGACCAAAAGAAGATCGCCAGCGCGCGGCACTATGATGCTTATTGGCTGAATGTTTCTGTTGACCGCCAATTGCGACATCAAACTC
>CAXTKN010000093.1:5810-9577 GCA_964244805.1 uncultured Aestuariivirga sp. | reverse complement strand
CCCTATGATGGCTCGTCCAAACCATTCAACATCGGCGTGCGCCCGCTTGATCTCAACGACTGGATCGAAGTCGATGCTAATCTGCCTGCTTACCTAAAAGAAAAGGCGCAGCATTACCGTGACGACCGCCACCAAGTGATTGTATCGGAAGAAAGTTCAGTTGAAGCGCAAAGTGAAGTTTTGGATTTGCTTTCCGAACATGTGTGTGAACGCTATCCAGATATCTATCGCAAGACGGGAAGCGGTATAGATATTCTAAATGGTCAGTTTCACGTATTGCTCGACGATGAAAATGTGCCGCCACTCGCCATCGCCGCAAAATTAGTGCAGGAAGATTTGGTACTCATGAGCGCCTCTCCTGAAGGCTGGC
Source organism: uncultured Aestuariivirga sp. (assembly GCA_964244805.1). Classification (GTDB taxonomy): domain Bacteria; phylum Pseudomonadota; class Alphaproteobacteria; order Rhizobiales; family Aestuariivirgaceae; genus Aestuariivirga. The sequence goes on along the minus strand of CAXTKN010000093.1, from coordinate 9,207 downwards.
GCTTGGTTGCAGCCTCGCTTTGTTTTCCTTCAGCCTGGAACTTAATCGAAAAATTCGGCCACCCATTGCACAAGGTTCATGGGCCTGTGCCCGGCTTTGGCACGGGCACGCGCAATGCGTCGGTCATCGACCGGATGTTTGATAATCTGCGGCCTGAGCAACCCGTAATGCGTTGGAATTGGTCGCTGCATGAAGACGGGGAGCTGCACCACCCCACATCACATAGCGGATCCGAAAGCCGTTTTGGCAATGGCGATATTGGTGGCCATGTGTTCTTGCGTGTTGAACGGCAGACGCTGCGTAAGCTTACCAAAAGTGGAGACATTGTTTTTACTGTGCGGATTTATCTTGATCCGCTGGAAGTGCTCGAAACCATGCCGGATGGCGATAGATTAGCAACCGCAATTGATGAGCAGCTGAGCATTTTTTCGGTCGAACAAGAAAGCTATAAAGGGCTGGTTGGTGAGCGCAAAAGATTATCAGAACGCCTCAGGCAAATTGCGGCCTCGCATGGGGGTTAAATGTTGAAAGACTCACAGAAAAACCTGGCCCCCTTGCGCCAAAAAATTGATGCGTTGGACGAGGAACTGGTGAAACTTATTGTGCAGCGCTTTGGGGTCGTTGATCAGGTTATTGAAATTAAGCGCAACACAAATGTACCGGCCTCAATCCCTGAACGCATTGAACAGGTCGTTCAAAATGCAATTGAAAAATCCAAGGACGGTGGCGTTCCAGAAGTCACAATTGAAAGAATATGGCGGCTGTTGATCGCCGAAACCATTGCCTATGAAGAAAAAGAACTGACATCGAAATAGCTGTTAACAACCTTGGCCCAGAACTTGCTCCGCTTTGAACAAAGGTGAATTCTTTGTCTAAAGGAGTAACGCGATGTTCCGGCTTTTATCGGTTGCTATAATGCTTCTTCCTCAGTTGGCCTTGGCCGACACGATTTCGACCAAGCTAAATGTATCTGTCACAATTACCCGTTTGCCACAGCCAATGGCCCAATTCAGCGGCAGTCGCTTTACGCAAGGTGCGGCATCCATTTCAGTTACGCGTGCAGGCTTTCGCGATATCCAACCTTTGGGATTATCAGGTGTGAATTACTACTTCTCCGCCGTGCGCGCGGGCCTTCGTTATGAAATTGCAGTTGCGGCGGAAAATGGGCGAATTTTGAGTGTGAAAGTCGTTTAAAAAAGTTCCATTCCCTTTGTATCGCAGTGCAACATAGGCTATAGCTCGCGCACCCCACAATATTAGAAGGCGCGCCCATGTCACTTGACAGCTTCAAATCCCGCAAAGTCCTCAAAGTTGGCACAAAGAGCTACACCTATTTCAGTTTGAAAGCGGCGGAGAAGAATGGGTTAACGGGAATTTCCAAGCTACCTTTTTCTCTGAAAGTGGTGCTCGAAAATCTGCTGCGCTTTGAAGATGGTCGCACGGTGACGAAGGAAAGTATTGAGTCTGTCGCAAAATGGCTCTCAAACCGAGACAAAACCAGCGCTGAAATCGCTTTCCGCCCAGCGAGGGTCTTGATGCAGGACTTCACGGGCGTTCCAGCCGTGGTTGATTTGGCTGCGATGCGCGACGGGATGAAGCAATTGGGTGGCAATGCGCAACAGATTAATCCTCTGGTACCTGTTGATCTGGTGATTGATCATTCCGTCGTGGTTGACAGCTTTGGAAATAACAAATCACTCGCGGCCAATGTGAAGCGCGAATATGAACAGAACGAAGAGCGCTATAAATTTCTGAAATGGGGACAGGGCGCATTTGAAAATTTCCGCGTCGTTCCTCCTGGCACCGGCATCTGCCACCAAGTCAACCTTGAATATCTGTCGCAAACCGTTTGGACTAAAACCGAAAAGGTGAAGGGCAAGACTGTGATCACAGCTTATCCTGATACGCTTGTGGGCACCGACAGCCACACCACCATGGTCAATGGCCTTGGTGTTCTCGGCTGGGGTGTTGGCGGAATTGAAGCCGAAGCCGCCATGCTCGGCCAACCGCAATCCATGCTGCTTCCTGAAGTCATCGGTTTCAAGATGACGGGCAAATTAAAAGAAGGCGTGACGGCCACTGATCTTGTATTGCTTGTCACGCAAATGCTGCGCAAAAAAGGCGTGGTCAACAAGTTTGTCGAATTCTACGGCGCTGGCCTTCAGTATCTCACTTTGGCTGACCGTGCGACGATTGCCAACATGGCACCAGAATATGGTGCAACTTGCGGCTTTTTCCCTGTCGATAGCGTGACGCTGGATTATTTGAAACTCTCAGGTCGAAAGAATGACCGCATCGCGTTGGTTGAAAAATATTGCAAGGCGCAAGGCATGTTTGCAACGAAGGACGAACCTGCTTTTACGGATACATTAGAGCTTGATCTGGCCACCGTCGTGCCCGCCATGGCAGGCCCGAACCGTCCCGAAAAATTTGTGCCATTGGGAGATATTAAATCAGGCTTCCAGTCCGCGCTCGATGCGCCAAAAGACAAGGCTGGTTTTGCCAAAGCTGGCGAACAAGCCAAGCGCGTAAAAGTCGAAAATAAGAATTACGATCTGGGTCATGGTGATGTGGTGATCGCTGCCATCACCTCATGCACCAACACATCTAACCCTTCAGTGTTGATCGCCGCTGGCCTGCTGGCGCGCAAAGCAGCCGCGCTCGGCATCACATCAAAGCCTTGGGTGAAAACCTCTTTCGCACCGGGTTCACAAGTGGTTTCCGAATATATGAACAAAGCTGGTTTGCAAAAAGACCTCGACAAAATTGGTTTTAACTTGGTGGGTTATGGCTGCACCACCTGCATCGGTAATTCCGGCCCGCTTGATCCAGCGATTTCAAAAGCCATCAATGATAATGGCATTGTCGCCTCCGCTGTGCTCTCCGGCAACCGCAACTTCGAAGGCCGTGTATCGCCAGATGTGCAAGCTGCTTACCTTGCCTCACCGCCATTGGTGGTTGCTTATGCGTTAGCAGGCTCAACACAAATGGATTTGACGAAAGAGCCACTGGGTCACGACAAAAAAGGTAAGCCAGTATATTTGAAAGACGTGTGGCCATCAAACAAAGAGATCGAAACATTCATCAACAAGAATGTGAAGTCATCGATGTTTAAAAAGCGCTATGCCGATGTGTTCAAGGGCGACAAAAACTGGCGCGCCGTTTCCACCAGTAAAGGCGAAACCTATGCTTGGGATAACAAAAGCACCTATGTGCAAAACCCACCCTATTTCCGTGGCATGGTGATGCAGCCAAAGCAGATCACCGATATTTCGGGTGCGCGTATTCTAGGCCTGTTCGGTGACAAAATCACCACCGATCATATCTCGCCTGCTGGTTCCATCAAAGCTGCATCCCCCGCCGGTAAATATCTTGTTGCCAATGGCGTGGCCTTTGC
>CAXTKN010000093.1:0-5710 GCA_964244805.1 uncultured Aestuariivirga sp. | reverse complement strand
AAAAACGGCGGGATCTTACAATACGTGCTGCGGAACTTGGCGAAGGCGGGATAGCATCACCCTTCTCCCTTCAGGAGAAGGGTGATAGAGTGGAACGATAACACCGCAGAGGAGCCACTCTCATGTACATCGATTTCATGGTCATTCCCGTTCCCACCGCAAATCTCAAGGCCTACAAATCCATGGTCAAAAAATCGGCCGCCGCTTGGAAACGGGCTGGGGCCTTGGCCTATCTTGAGGCGATTGCCGATGATGTGAAGCCAGGCAAGGTCACATCGTTCCCACAATCCGTGAAAGCCAAAGAGGGCGAGACGGTGGGGTGTGCTTATTTGGTTTTCAAAAACAAGACACACCGGAACCAATGTTGGAAAAAGATGATGGCTGATCCATTCATTAAAGATTTCGATCCCAAGACCATGCCTTTTGATGGAAAACGCATGTTCTTTGGCGGTTTCAAACCACTTATCAGTTTCTAATTGCGGGTCATTTGCTTCACCCAAAGGTGATTGGCGGGTGTTTGTTTCATCCGCCATATTATTTGCATGGAACAAAGTCTCAAAATCTCGCGCCGTAATGCGCTTTCACTCGGAGCAGCAGCTTTGTCTGCTCCCTTTGTCAGCCCCCAAGTCGAAGCGGCTTCCGATATGCCCGTGCTGGTTGAACTCTTCACCAGCCAAGGCTGCTCGTCTTGCCCGCCTGCCGATAAGCTTGCGGCAACACTTAACGCCAGTACTGGCGCAACCGTTGTTTCCTTCAATGTGGACTATTGGGATTATCTCGGTTGGCGCGATACGTTGGCTAAGCCTGAGTATACCCAGCGCCAGATGGATTATGCCCGGTACCGGGGTGATAATGATGTTTATACGCCGCAAATTATAATCGATGGCGAAAACCACGCTGTGGGCAGCAACCAAGCCCAAGTGACGAATGCAATATCAGCTGCGTATAAAACTCAATCCAAACTGCCAATGACATTAAAAGCCACTGATACGGAGCTTATCGTTGAGTTGAGCGAAGGAGCTGCGATACCAGAAGCCACACTCTGGATCATGGCCATCGCGCCAACGGTATCCGTAAAAATCGAACGTGGAGAAAACGCAGGTCACGAGATTGCTTATCAAAATGTGGTTCGCAAATTGGTTCCTGCAGGCATGTGGAACGGCCAAGCTGCAAAATTAACCTTGCCACGTAAGGGAATTATCACTGGCGATGTAAAATCCTGTCTTGCAGTTCTGCAAAAAGGCAAAGTTGGCCAAGTTCTAGGCATGGCCCACTGGTCAATCTGAATCAAGTGAAAGACTATAACACCGCAAGGCCTGTATTAGTTCAATCACTTTTCAAGTAAGCGATGCTCACGTTTAGTTGAGCTTTCGTTATTAAACCGCCCCAATTTACCTCCCGTAAAGATTTGCAGAAGGCGCAATGCAGCGTCTTCAAAAAGTCATAACTGGAGATAACTATGCGTAAGATGATTATTGCCACAGCATTGCTGGGCCTTTTCGCAACGTCGGCCTTCGCAGCCAACCCAATGGTCGGTGGATCAGAAATGTTCCCAACCAAGAACATTGTTGAAAACGCAATGAATTCCAAAGATCACACAACGCTGGTTGCCGCAGTAGCTGCAGCTGGCTTGGTCGACACTCTGAAGGGCGCTGGCCCATTCACCGTGTTTGCACCAACAAACGAAGCGTTTGCCGCTTTGCCAGCAGGCACAGTGGATACACTTTTGAAGCCAGAAAACAAAGACAAGCTGGTGAAGATTCTCACTTGCCATGTTGTAGGTGCCAAGGCGATGGCAGCTGACGTAGCAGCCATGGTTAAGACCGATGGCGGCATGCACAAAGTGAAAACAGTTGGCGGTTGCGAACTGACACTCAAGGTTGACGGCGATAAAGTGACCGTGACCGATGAAGCTGGCGGTGTAGCCAATGTAACAATCGCAGATGTGGCCCAATCAAATGGCGTGATCCACGTGATCGACAAGGTTCTCTTGCCGAAGATGTAATCTAAGCGGGCCGCGAGGATAAATTCTTTGCGGCCCATCTTTCCAAATTCAAACATAATCCTAAATTAAAATTTCCGGGGAATATTACTATGATTAGATCGTCACTCATCGCTTTGTCACTTGTTGTTGCGTTCGCAGCCACTCCAGCCATGTCGAAGAACATTGTTCAAACGGCAGCTGGCAATAAAAACTTCACTACGCTGGTCGCAGCCGTAAAGGCTGCTGGCTTGGTTGGAACATTGTCGGGCAAGGGCCCATTCACTGTGTTTGCTCCAACCAACGCAGCATTTGCAAAATTACCAGCTGGCACAGTTGCTGGTTTGCTGAAGCCCGAAGCGAAAGGCACCTTGACCAAAATTTTGACCTGCCACGTCGTGTCGGGCAAAATACTGGCGGCAAATGTTGTAGCGCTTGTAAAAAAGGGCGGCGGCAAAGCCACAATTCGCACCGTAGGTGGATGTCACCTGAAACTGCAATTGGGTGGCGGCAAAGTGCACATTACCGATCCATCAGGTGGCACAGCTCAAGTCGTTGCTGCTGATCTTATTCAATCTAATGGCGTGATCCACGTCATCAACAAAGTTCTCTTGCCAAAGCTTTAATTTGGCGGCGAAGGGGCGGGTGTCTTGTTGCATCCGCCTCAATTCTAAAATTGAACCAGTCCAATAACAAACCAAGGAGATTAAAATGTTAAAAACCTCACTTATCGCCCTCGCGCTGACAGTCGGCCTCAGCGCCGCTCCGGCATTCGCCAAGAACCCAATGGTTGGCGGAGCTGCTATGTTCCCATCCAAGAACATCATTCAAAATGCGTTGAAGTCCAAGGACCACACAACACTGGTCGCCGCTGTTAAAGCTGCTGGCCTTGTTGAAACACTTTCGGGCAAAGGCCCATTCACTGTGTTTGCTCCAACCAACGCAGCTTTTGCTGCATTGCCAGCTGGCACTGTAGACACATTGTTGAAGCCAGAAAACAAGGGCCAGCTTACAAAGATCCTCACCTGCCACGTTGTATCAGGCAGCGTGATGGCCAAAGCAGTGATGAGCATGGTGAAATCTGACGGCGGTTCGCACACTGTGAAGACCGTTGGTGGCTGTGATTTGACATTCAAAGTTGATGGAAAGAAAGTGACTGTAACTGATGAAACTGGCGGCGTTGCCACAGTAACCATCGCAGATGTGCGCCAATCAAACGGCGTGATCCACGTGATCGACAAGGTGCTTTTGCCGAAGTCATAACAATGAAAGGGCGGGTGAAATGCGTTTTGACTTTTCAAGAAAAAGTCAAAAGCGCTCTGATCCCGCCCTTTATTTTTTTAAGCGGCCTTCTTCAATAGCCCGCGATTAATAATACATTCCGCAATCTGTACTGTGTTGAGCGCCGCGCCTTTGCGCAAATTGTCCGACACCACCCAAATATTCAGACCATTCTCGAGCGTTGAATCTTCGCGTATGCGGCTGATGAAAGTGGCATAATCGCCAGCGCATTCAACAGGCGTCATGTACCCACCATCTTCACGCTTATCGATCACCATGCAGCCCGGTGCCTCGCGCAAAATATCGCGCGCCTCATCGGCAGTCATCGGTGATTCAAATTCGATATTCACAGATTCCGAATGCCCCACAAACACCGGCACACGCACACACGTAGCGGTGACTTTGATTTTTGGATCAAGAATTTTCTTGGTCTCAACCACCATTTTCCATTCTTCTTTGGTATCGCCTGAATCCAAAAACACATCAATGTGGGGGATCACGTTAAATGCGATCTGCTTAGGGAATTTCTTTGGTGTTGGGCTGTCGGTGACGAAGATGCCTTTGGTTTGTATCCAAAGCTCATCCATGCCTTCTTTGCCAGCACCGGAAACCGATTGATAGGTGGATACCACTACGCGCTTTATTTTGGCCACATCATGCAAAGGCTTCAACGCCACAACCAGCTGCGCCGTCGAGCAATTTGGATTGGCAATAATATTGCGCTTGGTGTTGCGCTTCATATATTCTTCCAAAACATGCGCGTTCACTTCAGGAACAATCAGCGGAACTTCTTGGTCATAACGCCAGCATGATGAGTTATCGATCACGATAGGCCCCATCGCGCCAATCTTTGGTGACCAAACTTTCGAAATCTCCGAACCCGCCGACATCAAAACGAAATCGACTTTGCTGAAATCAAAGTTTTCCAAATCTTGGCATTTTAATATTTTATCGCCAAAGCTGATCTCAGTGCCAATCGAGCGGCGCGACGCGATGGCATAGCAATGATCAACTGGAAACTCGCGCTCAGCCAAGATGTTCATCATCTCGCGGCCCACATTTCCGGTGGCACCCACAACTGCAACATTATAACCCATGAAATTTTGTCCTTTATGTCCGCTCCCCTGAGAATTTTCATTCTGTCTGCGAGCATTTTGGGGCCATCCTCCCCCGCGGGGGAGTGGACCGGGGAAGGGGCTTTAAACGGTTTTAGTGCGTTTTGGCGAAGACTTGATCATGGGCGGCTTCTAGCAGTTTGGGATTTCGAGTCAACTATCCCTAAAAAGAGGTTGGCAGGGGGCCAACGCTTCGCTATCTAGCCTCCAGCGATCCACAAAAGTCGACTAAACCGGAGAGGTGGCAGAGTGGTCGATCGCACCGCACTCGAAATGCGGCATACATGCAAGTGTATCGGGGGTTCGAATCCCCCCCTCTCCGCCATAAATTTTTGGCTAAAAAATCCCTATAATTTTCAGTCCCCCTCTGAGAGTGGCTATGAGCCTTATTCCCAATTAAAACCTCTCCACTACACTATCACCACCAAAACGCTAAAAATGCGATTTTGACCCCATTTTTTGACCTCAATCCCTAAACCTCTCCACTACCTTTCAAATAGTACGGTCTCAAGCTCTCCACCGAATTGCTCTCTATTTGCTCTTAATATTGGATGAATTAGAATCTCCTTCGCATAGGTTTCCCTATTGCTTTTAAGAAAGATCTGCAAATAATGAGTCTGTGCTTGTTGGTAAGCCTGCTCGTTCGTGTAAAGATTTCATCAGCCAACGCTAGATACATAACCTTATGCCAAGTTTGTTATCTAACCCCAGAATACGAACGCGAATACTAGATAACGAACTTGGTAAACATAAGGATTATGTTTATGAGCAATATCGACTTCTTCAAACTACAAGCCAAAAATCTGTTTCGGGATTACAAAACCCAAACAATGGTTGATGGAAATTACACCTACAGCCCCAAATTCTTTGATATCGAAAGCATCTTTTTTTCATATCACGGTTTCTTTGATAACGATGGATGGGATGAAGGAAATCTTACGCTGATGAAAATTCAGCACCTGTTTGCCTATATGTACAGTTTCGATAAATGGGCCGATTTGGTGAATGCCTCGGAAGCCGAGTTGGAACTAACAAAATTGCTATTCGATAATCAGCATAAAATTTCCTTTGAACAATGGGGGGATTATATCGCTGACGCTGAACGTGATAACAACACGACTTTCGACATTGAGGCCAAAATAGGAATATTCAAACAAGTTTTTGCCAATGTGGTGGATGGACACCTTAACCCTTTCGGTGATTGGCGTCTTAATAAGAACAGTTGATTTGGTGTAAAGAAAAACATCAAATTTGTTGTGTCCATTTTAAAAAATGGCGGATTTTCTGTATTGAGAACGGGACGGAGCAAAGCTTATTGCTCCGCCATATCTAT